>DATBCM010000175.1:0-2212 GCA_036270455.1 Gemmatimonadales bacterium
GATGAGGATGTGCATCGGGCAGTTCATCGGCTTCACCCGGTAACGCACTTCCTCGCTTTCCCCCTCCCCGCCCGCCATCGCCGGAAACTGGTTCTCGGCGTAGAGCGGCAGGTGTCCGGAACGGAGGAACAGCTGCTCGCGCGTGATGTTCGGCGTATACACCAGCTGATAGCCGCGCTCGAGGATCACGTCTTCGATGAAGCGGCGGAGCTGGAAGTTCAGCATCGCGCCCTTGGGGTGCCAGAAAATGAGACCGGGCCCGACGTCCTCTTGAATGGAGAACAGGTCGAGCTGTTTCCCGATCACCCGGTGATCGCGCTTCTTCGCCTCCTCGAGGCGATGCAGATACGCTTCGAGATCTTCCTTCGAGAACCACGCCGTCCCGTAGATGCGCTGGAGCATCTGCCGCCGCTCGTCGCCGCGCCAATACGCGCCCGCCGCGTGCAGCAGCTTGACGTGCTTGATCTTCCCCGTGCTGGGGACATGCGGCCCGCGGCAGAGGTCGACGAAGGGCCCGTCCGTATAGACCGAGATGGTCTCGTTCTCCCCCAGGTCGTCGATGCGCTCGAGCTTCAACGGATCGTCCGTGAACCGCTTCTTCGCCTCGGCGCGGTTCACTTCTTCCCGCACGAAGGGGTAGTCGGCGACCGCCACCTCCTTCATCCGGGCTTCGATCTTCTCGAGATCGTCCGGGGTGAAGGGCGTCGGCACCTCGAAGTCGTAGTAGAACCCGTCCTCGATGGGCGGACCGAAGCCGATCTTGGCGTGCGGGAAGAGCTGGCGGACGGCCGTGGCCAGCACGTGCGCCGACGAATGCCGGAGCACGTCCAGGGACTCCGGTGTCTTGTCGGTCAGGATGGACACCGTGGCGCCGTCGGGGAGCGGCCGGGAGAGGTCCCGGATCTCCCCGTTCACATTGATGGCGAGCGCGGCTTTGGCGAGCCCCGGTCCAATGGCTTTGGCGAGATCGGCGCCCGTGGCGCCGGGCGCGAGACTCTTGAGGCTCCCGTCGGGGAGCTTGACCGCGAAGTCGGCCATGTCCCCTACTCCGACTGGGCCGCCGGCACTCCGGCGTCCATGGTGGGCAGCTGCTGGCCGTCGCGGAAGTAGAAGGCGATGGCCACCGCGATGAGCAGGGCCACCGCGGCCCAGCGCACCAGGCGGCTCACGGGCATCAGGTCGGAATCGTCGGGCATAAAGAGAAAACTAGTCGGTTAGGCGGCTAGTCGGTTAGTCGTTAGTGGGACCCCTTGGAGAAACTATCCGCCTAACCGCCTAACCGACTTCTCTTACATTTCCCCATGGCCGAATTCTCCCTCCCACCCCAATACGACGCCTCAACCGTCGAGTCGGCGCTCTACCAGCGCTGGCTGGACGCCGGGATCTTCACGGCCCACGTGGACTCCCCGAAAAAGCCGTACGTCATCGTCATTCCGCCCCCCAATGTGACGGCCGTGCTTCACATGGGACACGGGCTGAACGACACCCTGCAGGACGCCATCATCCGGTTCGAGCGGGTGCGGGGCCGGGAGGCCCTGTGGCTCCCCGGCACCGACCACGCGGGGATCGCCACCCAGAACGTGGTGGAAAAGCTGGTGGCGGCCGAGGGGAAGACCCGGTTCGACCTGGGCCGGGAGGCCTTCGTTAAGCGGGTGGCGGACTTCGTCAGCCAGACCGGGGCGGTCATCCTCGACCAGCTCAAGACCATCGGCTGCTCGTGCGACTGGAGCCGGACCCGGTACACGTTGAGTCCGGAGCTGTCCCGCGCGGTGCGCGAGGTGTTCGTCCGGCTCTGGGAGGAGGGGCTGATCTACCGGGGGCACCGCGTCATTCACTGGTGCCCGCGGTGCCTGACCGCGCTCTCAGATGAAGAGGCCGAATTCCAGGAGACCAGCGGGAACCTCTACTACATCCATTATCCGCTGGCCGACGGCTCCGGTCAGGTGACGGTGGCGACGACCCGTCCCGAGACCCTGCTGGGGGATACCGCCATCATCGTGCACCCGAAGGACCCCCGGGGCGCGCGGTACATCGGCAAGAGGGCAAAGCTCCCGCTCACGGGGATCGAGATCCCTATCCTCGCCGACGAAAGCGTGGACCAGGAGTTCGGGACCGGATTCGTAAAGGTGACCCCGGCACACGACGCGAGCGACTTCGAGGTCGGATTGCGCCATCGCCTCGAGATGCCGTTGGTGATGACGGAAGATGGGAA
>DATBCM010000176.1:0-4904 GCA_036270455.1 Gemmatimonadales bacterium
ACATTTAGGATGAGGTCGAACGACTTAAACTCTTTTATAGCAATCACTTCTGCAATTCGCTCCGTGCCGCTTTCATGCGTGAGAGACGTCAGCACCGCTTCGAACCCGGCCCGCTCCACCACGGCGGAAATCTCCCTGGCGTCGGTCGCAACGACCAGGCGATCGCAGAGACCAAGCTCGGCGACACGTCGCACTACCCAGAGGATGAGGGGGTCACCTGCCAGAGGCAGGAGGGGCTTCTTCGGAAGTCGGCTGGAGCCCAGCCGAGCGGGAATGACACCGAGCAGGGGCACGGGGCAAGATACAAGAGTCGTGCCGTGGAGTCTAGACCGTCGCTTGCGCCACCCTCAAGAAATTACCCAATAAGAGCTTACCGAACTCCGTCCCGACCGATTCCGGGTGGAATTGCACGCCATACAGGGGATACTGCCGGTGCTTCATGGCCATGATCTCTTCGGCCCGGGGCCGGTCGGCGCTCCAGGCGGTCACGACGAGATCGCGCGGGAGTCCGTCGGGCGCCACCACCAGGGAGTGGTAACGCATGGCCGTGATCGGCGACGGCATGCCCTCGAACAGCTCATCGTCGTCGTGAACGACTGCGCCGGTTTTCCCGTGCATCAGGCGATCGGCGCGGACGACCTTCCCGCCGAACGCCTCCCCGATCGCCTGATGTCCGAGACACACGCCCAGGATCGGCGTCTCTCCTGCCAGTGCCCTGATCAGCGGCACGGCGATTCCCGCCTGCGCCGGCGTGCCGGGCCCCGGCGAAATCACCAGGGCCGACGGCTTGAGCCGGACTACGTCCTCGACCGACAACGCGTCGTTGCGGTACACCACGGGCTCCGCCCCCAGCTCCCCGAAATACTGGACCAGGTTGTAGGTGAAGGAGTCGTAGTTGTCGAGGACGAGAAGCATGGGAGGTTAGTGATTGGCCTTCGCGTAATCGATGCCGGCCTGCACGTGGACGATCGCCTCGTCGACCGCCTTCATCGCCGCGACCCGATGGCCACCCTTGTCCTCGGCGGCTTCGCCCAGATGCATCTTCGCGCTCTTCAAGGCCGTCATCGCGGCCTCCATATGCGGTTGACCCTGAACGTACTCACCGATCTTGAACGCGGCGGTCGCGACCAGCGCGAGCGGCAGCGCCACGGTGAGCAGACGAACGGTGAGGCGGCGGGACATAGCGGACATGGGACCTCCGGAAAGTGATGGTTCATCCTGCAACGCAAGGGTCTGACTCGGGAACTTGTCCCGAATCGGAATACCCCGCCAGCGATGCGGAAGAGCCTCACCGCATCTGGACGATCTAGAACTCGATCTTCGGAGCGGTCTGCACCTGGCTCACGCGGCCCGTGGCGATATCGGCCCGACTGTAGTCCTCACCCTTGATCGGCGCACTCGCGAGCCGGCGGAGCATCGCGATCTGTCCCACATGCGTGAACGAATCGGCGATCGGCCCCTGAAACAGCTGCTCGGCCGAAAACCCCAGCCCATCGTCCGAGCCGAGCGCCGTGTCGAAGCGCTCGAGCGCCGTGTGAAACCGCGCGACCCCTTCGACCCACGGCACTACCGAGGACTGCTTCCACTGGTGCCGCCCCTTGGCGAGGGCCAGCCCCCAGTCGAGCAAGTCTCCGATGTGCGCGAGGATCTCGCCGGCGGAACGCGAGCCTGGCGCGGCGCGGAAATCGGAGAATCCGTCCGGGGCGTCCCGGAATGCCTTCGCCCCGCGATACGCGAGGGTGGCCAGCGTGTGCCGCAGCAGACTCCGCCGGGCCTTGTCGTCGCTCATACGCGCAGCTCCATCCATTCGACGGCGCCCCGCTCGATCGCCTCGCGGATGCCGCGTTCACGGGGTGACAGGCGCGCGTCCCCCGTCTTCACTTCGACGAATACCACCCGGCGGACCGCGCCCTCCCCCTCCGACAGGCCGTCGAACACGACGAAATCTACCGGACTTCCGAGGAACCGCGCGTCCCGCGCCACGAAGGGAAACTGCGGCCAATAGGGCACCAGCTGCTCCGACACCTTGCCGGTGACCACGGCGAGGGAGCGCCGGACGGTGTCCCGCCGGATCTCCCGCGTGTACCGGGCTTTCCACCACAGGAACAGCGCGCAGACCGCCACGACCGTAATGACAACAGTGATGAGCGTGGTCATGACGCAGAATATATATTGGCCGTCCTCCACCCTATTCCGAGATCTCCATTTATGCGACCGTCGGTTTTCGCCCTCCTCCTCGTGCCTTCCGTCCTCGTCCCCCAACAACCCTACGCCCCCGCGTCGCTCAGCGCCGATGACTACGCGCGGGCGGAGAAGTTCCTGGGCTACAACGTCAATCCCCTGGTCTATAACGGTGCGGTCCGCGGGACCTGGCTGGCGGCCGACCGCCTCTGGTTCCGCAATCAGTCGGCAGCTGGTCTCGAGTTCCTCCTCGTCGACCCTGCGCGGAAGACGATGAAGCAGGCGTTCGACCAGGCCGCCATCGCCACGGCCCTCTCGGCGGCCGCCGAGACGACGTACGACGCGCTGCACCTGCCATTCATGGATTTCACCTTCGGCACGGACGAGAAGTCGATCAGCTTCGACGCCGGGCGGAGCCACTGGACCTGCACGTTGACGCCCGCCAAGTGCACCGGCGAGCAGCGCCAGCGCGACGCCGCGCCCCGCACCGACGTGCTCTCTCCGGACGGCAAGCGGGCGGCCTTCATCAAGAGTGACAACCTCTGGTTCCGCGACGTGGCGAGCGGGAAGGAGACCCAGCTGAGCACGGACGGCGCCCCAGACTTCGGGTACGCGACCGACAACGCCGGCTGGACCAAGAGCGACCGGCCGATCCTGGTCTGGTCTCCCGATTCGAAGAAGATCGCCACGTTCCAGCAGGATCAGCGCGGGGTCGGCGACATGTACCTGGTGCAGACTCGCGTCGGCCACCCCGTCCTCGAGGCGTGGAAGTATCCCCTGCCGGGCGACAGTGTGGTCGCCATGATCCAGCGGGTGGTCATCGATGTGGATGGGGCGAAGGTCATCCGCCTGCAGATGGCTCCCGACCAGCACCGGTCGACGCTCTGCGACCACATCGCCTGCGGCCAGTCGTGGACCGATGTGAGCTGGAGCCCCGACGCCACCAGGCTGTTCTTCGTGTCGACCTCACGGGATCACAAGCACGAGTGGGTGCGCGTCGCCGATGCCGCGACGGGCGCCGTACGCGAGGTCTTCGCCGAGTCAGTCCCGACGCAGTATGAGTCTGGATTCCGGGGCAGCAACATCCGGGCCCTCTGGGGCACCAACGAGTTCATCTGGTTCTCCGAGCGCGACAACTGGGGCCACCTGTATCTCTACGACCTCGGCACCGGCAAGCTGAAGAACCGGATCACCCAGGGCGACTGGCCGGTCCTCGACATCGTGCGCACCGACGAGGCGACCCGCACCGTGTGGTTCGAAACGGCGGGGCACGAGCCGACCAATCCGTACTACCGCCAGTTGTGGAGCGTGCGGCTGGACGGCTCCCGGCTCACGAACCTCACTCCCGAAACCGGCGACCACGATGTGACCTTCTCGCCCGACGGGAAGTATTTCGTCGACGTGTATTCGCAGCCCGACGTGCCCCCGGTGTCGGTCCTCCGCGACAACGCCGGCAAGATCCAGGTCCCGCTCGAGAAGGCCGACATCTCGAAGCTCCTGGCCACGGGGTGGAAGCCCCCGATGGTGATATCCGTGAAGGCCCGGGACGGCAAGACCGACCTGTACGGCCTGCTGTTCCGTCCCACAGGTTTGGATACGACCCGGAAGTACCCGATCGTGAACAACATTTATCCCGGACCGCAGATCGGCAGCGTGGGGGGCTGGGGCTTCAACGCGGGCCGCGGCGACGCGCAGGGCATGGCGGAGCTGGGGTTCGTCGTGGTGCAGATCAATTCGATGGGCACGCCCCTGCGCTCCAAATCCTTCCATGACGCCTACTACGCCGACATGGGGGACAACGGCCTGCCCGATCAGATCGCCGGCGAGAAGGAGCTGGCCCGGCGATACTCGTGGATCGACCTCGACCGCGCGGGGATCTGGGGGCACTCGGGTGGGGGATTCGCTTCGACCGATGGGCTGCTCCGGTATCCCGACTTCTTCAAGGTCTCGGTCTCCGAAGCGGGCAACCACGACAACCGCGAATACGAGGACGACTGGGGCGAGCGGTACCAGGGGCTCGAGACCTGGAGCGGCGGGAAGTCGAACTACGACGATCAGGCCAATCAGAACCTGGCGAAGAACCTGAAGGGCAAGCTTCTCATCGCCTACGGGACCACGGACAACAACGTGCCCCCGTACAACTCACTCAACCTGATCAACGCCCTGATCGACGCCAACAAGGACTTCGACGAGCTCGACTTGCCCAACCGGCGCCACGGGTTCGGGAACGAGCCGTACATGGTCCGCCGGCGCTGGGACTATTTCGTCAAGAACCTCCTCGGCGCGACGCCGCCCACCGGGTACCAGATGCACCCGCCGGCGGCACCGGGCCCGCGGCGTCCGGTGGCCGGAGGCTCCTAGGAGTCTCTCGCCAGCGCGGCGAGCTTGAGCACGGTGTTCCAGTTCCGGCCGGTACTGCGAGTGCCGAGAGTCCGGTCGATGAGTCCGTTGGTGAGCTTGGATCGGGCCAGGCCCTCCGGGAAGGTCGCGTACGCCTCGCGTCCGCGCGCCTCCAAGGATTCCGGACCCACGATTCTGGCCTGTAGCTCTCTTACCTTCCCCGGCGTCACCTTGTGCTTGAGACACAGCACCAGCAGGTGACTCGGGTCGGCTTGGGCCTCCTTCGGAAACGGGTTGGCGGCGATGATCGCATCCCATTCCTTCGGGGTGCGGACGAAGAATTCGAGGTCCATCCCCAGATGCTTCGGTGACCCCTGCTCCAG
>DATBCM010000177.1:0-6422 GCA_036270455.1 Gemmatimonadales bacterium
CCTGCGCGGGCACGCCATCGAGTGCCGGGTGAACGCCGAGGACCCGTTCCGCAACTTCCAGCCCTGCCCGGGACACATCAGCGCGTATCATCCCCCCGGCGGTCCCGGGGTCCGCGTGGACACCCACATCTACGACGGCTATACGGTGCCGCCATACTACGACTCCCTCCTGGCCAAGGTCATCGTGCACGGCAATAACCGCGAGGAGGCTCTCGCCCGTATGCGCCAGGCCCTCGACTCGTTTATCATTGAGGGCGTGACCACGACCATCCCCTTCCTGGGCCGCATCATGCGGCATCCGGATTTCATCGCCGGGAAGGTCGACACCAAATTCCTCGAGCGACAGCCGCAGCTCTTCAAAGAATGAAGATCGACGTACACTTCACCCCACTCGGCCTCTCCGGAGAAGTCCCGGGCCGGGCGGTGGTCGTTCTCGACGTCCTCCGGTCCACCACCACCATCGTGATGGCCCTCGCCAATGGCGCGAAGGCGGTGGTCCCCGCGGCGTCGTCGGAAGAAGCCGTGCGGATGACGTCGAACCTCCAACGGGATGCCTACCTCCTCGCCGGGGAACGGAAGTCCCTCAAGATTCCCGGCTTTGCGCTCGGCAATTCCCCGCGGGAGATGACCTCCGACGCGGTCGCGGGGAAGACGCTCTTCCTGGCGACGACCAACGGCACGCCCGCGCTCGTCGCCTGTGCCGACGCGGGCACCGTCCTGGTCGGCGGCGCCATCAACTTCACCGCTCTCGCCGACCGGGCTCGTGAGCTCTTCACCACCCAGGGTGAGCTGGTGGTCGTCTGTGCCGGACGGGAAGGGGGGTTCGCCCTCGAGGATGCCTACGCGGCGGGCCGGATCGTCAAGGCGGTGAAGAAGGGCATCCGGAAGCTCACGCTGAACGACGCCGCCACCGTGGCCCTCGGGCTCACCACGAAGTACACCACCTGGACCGCGGCCTTCGAGGCGTCCGACGCGGCCCGGCAGCTGGATGAGGCCGACCTCGGCGAAGACGTCGCGTTCTGCGCGAAGGCGGACCGCTGCGCCGTCGTCCCCACGTACGCGGACCGCCGTATCACGTGAACCCCAGAGCGCGCGCAGAGCTGGTGGGCATCGGGGCCTTGGTCGTCGGCCTCTTCCTCGGTCTCACACTCGCGCCCTGGCACGTCACCGGCAACATCGGCGCCGCGGTCGGCGGCGGGCTCATGAAAGCCTTCGGCGTCGGGTCGATCGTCATCCCGGTGCTGGGCATCGGGTGGGCGCTGGCGGCCTTCGGCCGGCTGGGATCGGTCTCGAGCCCGCGCGCAGCCATCCTGGGCGCCGGACTGATCGTCCTCCTCCCGTACGCCGTGGCGGTCGTTTCCGGCGTCGCTGTCACGTACCTCCCTGATTACGCGCTGTGGTCCTCCTCCCAGCGCCTCGTGGGTCTCGTGCCCGCCTTCTTCGTCGAGGTCGTGGAGCGCACCACCGGCCCCGCGGGCGCGACGTTGATTGGGCTCTTCGCGCTGTCGGCCCTGGGGGTGTTCACCGTCGGGTGGCACCCGCTCGCCGTGCTGCGGGCGAGTGGGGATGCTGCTCAGACCAAGAAGCAGGGGAAGGGGAAGCGGGACGAGGGAAGAGGGAAACGTGAGGCTGAAGAAGCTGCCGCACTCGTGGTCGATGAGTCGGAGGCTGCAATGCCTCCCCCTTCCCGCCCCCCCAAGGATCGGAAGCTCAAGCCCGCGCCCAAGCCGAAGCCGGTCGCCCCGCCGCCACCCCCCGAGGGCCTGATCCCGCCGATCGAGCTCCTGAACGAGCCCTCCGCCGAGGCCGCCGACGTCGGCATCGTGGAAATCGATCAGATGGGACAGCGCCTCATCCAGACGCTCGAGACGTTCAAGGTGGGCGGACGGATCGCGGACCGGACCATCGGGCCCGTGGTCACGCGCTTCGAAATCGAGCCGGGCCCGGGGGTCAAGGTCGGGCGGATTTCCGGGCTGGCCGACGATCTCGCGCTCTCCATGAAAGCGCAGTCGCTCCGGATTCTGGCGCCCATCCCGGGGAAGGCGGCCGTCGGGATCGAAGTGCCGAACCCGCATCCGCGGATGGTGGTCCTGCGCGAATTGTTGTCCGGGGACTTTCGGAGCGAGCGGATCCTGCCGGTGGCGCTGGGCCGGAACATCGAAGGCGAAGAGGTCGTCGCCGACCTCGCGAAGATGCCACACTTATTGATCGCGGGGCAGACGGGATCCGGGAAATCCGTCTGCATCAACACCATCATCACGAGCCTGATCTACGCCTATCCTCCCGAGCGCCTGAAGCTCCTGATGATCGATCCGAAGATGGTCGAGTTGTCGATGTACGGATCGCTTCCGCACCTCGGCATGCAGGTGGTGACGAATCACCGCAAGGCGGCGCACGTCTTCAAGTGGGCCGTGCAGGAAATGGAATACCGGTACAAGCTCCTGCATGCCAATCACGCGCGAAACGTCATCGACTTCAACAAGAAGGTGACGGACCAGAAACCCCTCAAGGGACCGCGGGAGACGCTGGCGTCGCAGGAGGGCATCCAGAAGGAGCTGCAGTTCGACGGGGAGTACAAGGATGGCATCCTGCCGTATGTGGTCCTCGTGGTCGACGAGCTGGCCGATCTGATGCTGACGGTGCAGGGTGAGATCGAGACGCCGCTGGCTCAGCTGGCGCAGAAGGCGCGCGCCATCGGCATTCATCTTCTGCTCGCGACGCAGCGGCCCTCCGTGAACGTGATTACGGGCATCATCAAGGCGAACTTTCCGAGCCGGATCGCGTTCCGGGTGGCGTCCAAGGTCGACAGCCGGACCATCCTCGACGGCAACGGCGCCGAGTCCCTGCTGGGCAACGGCGACATGCTGTTCTTGCCGCCGGGAAAGAGCGAGCCGGTGCGGGTGCAGGGGGCCTTCATCGGCACCGACGAGACCGAGAAGCTGATGGAGTGGTACAAGGGGCGGGGCGCCGAGCGGCCGGAGCACTCGCCCATCGAGGCCCAGATCGAGGCGATCGAGGCGCAGGAGTCCGCCCAGGCCGCCGCCGAGGGCAGCGGGGATCCGGGCGAGCGCGATCCGCTCTTCCGGCAAGCCGCGGAGGTCTGCATCCAGAACCAGCTGGGCTCCACGTCGCTCCTGCAGCGGCGGATGAGCATCGGGTACGGCCGCGCCGCGCGGATCATCGATCAGCTCGAGATGGCGGGGGTGCTCGGCCCGGCGAACGGGTCGAAGCCGCGGGACGTCCTGGTGGGCATCGAGGATTTGGACGAGTTGTAGACATCAGACATCAGACGTCAGAGCCTCATGTCTCCTGATATCTGATGACCGACATCGGACGTCTTAATTCGGACCGGTCTGCGTAAATCGGGTTATCACCGAATGGCGGCCGGGGAGTAGGTTCGCTCCGTGAGCTCCGGGGTACGAAGTGACCCAGCGACCTGGGAAGATCCGCGGCACCGGGACGGATTGGCCGGCGAGCTGCAGGCGATCGACTACCTGAAATCCCAGGGGTGGGTGCTGATCGCGCACCGGTGGCGGGTCGCACGGATCGAGATCGACCTGGTGGTGCGCCGTGGCAAGCTGGTGGCGTTCGTGGAGGTGAAAACCCGCCGGGGAGACGCCTTCGGGAGCGCGTTCGAGGCGGTGACCGGGGCCAAACGCCGGGAGATCGTCAAAGCGGCCCGAGCCTGGATTGACCGATGCGGCGTCCCTGACGACATCTATCGGTTTGACTGTATCGCTATACAGAATAACAAGTTAACGCATCTCGAGGACGCATTCCGGCCCGGTTGGCGCTAAACCCTGCTTCGGCTTATATTCGGTACACACACATCTCGGCCGAGGCGCAACGCTTATGACGATGAGGACTCCTGTGGCGGCGGACCCCCAAGAAACCCCGAAGATGACGGATGAGCGCCGGAAGGCGCTCAACCTCGCCATCACCCAGATCGAAAAGAGCATCGGCAAGGGCGCCATCATGCGGATGGGTGCGGATTCCCCGCGCGTGCGCGTGGACGCGATCCCGACCGGCGCCATCAACCTCGACGCGGCCATCGGCATCGGCGGTATCCCCCGCGGCCGCGTCACCGAGATCTTCGGTCCGGAGTCGAGCGGCAAGACCACCCTGGCCCTGCACGTCGTGGCCCGCGCCCAACGGGCCGGTGGCGCGGCCGCGTACATCGACGCCGAGCACGCGCTCGATGTCGAATACGCCAAGAAGCTCGGCGTGGACATCGACAACCTGCTCGTCTCCCAGCCCGATACGGGCGAACAGGCCCTCGAGATCTGCGAGATCCTGGTCCGCTCCGGCGCGGTGGACGTCGTGGTGATCGACTCGGTCGCAGCCCTCGTCCCCAAGGCCGAAATCGAAGGCGAGATGGGAGACTCTCACATGGGGCTGCAGGCGCGCCTCATGAGTCAGGCCCTCCGCAAGCTGGCCGGTGCCATCAATCGCTCCCGGACCGCCGTGATCTTCATCAATCAGCTGCGCGAGAAGATCGGCGTGATGTTCGGCAATCCGGAGACCACCACCGGTGGCCGCGCGCTCAAATTCTATGCGTCCCTGCGGCTGGATGTCCGCCGCATCGGCCCGGTCAAGGAGCGCGAGGTGGTGATCGGCAACCACGTCCGCGTGAAAGTCGTGAAGAACAAGGTGGCGCCGCCGTTCCGTCAGGCCGAGTTCGACCTGATGTTCGACGAGGGCATCAGTCACGAGTCCCTGCTGGTGGACATCGCCGCCGAGGCCGGGATCATCGAGAAGGCCGGCGCGTGGTATGCCTACGGCAAGGAGCGGATCGGGCAGGGCCGCGAGAATGCCAAGATGTATCTGAAGGACCACCCCGAGATGGCGTTGGAGATCGAGGCCAGGGTCAAGGAAGTGCTCGGGATGAAGAGCGCGGGGACGGGGACAGCCGAACCGGCCACCGATGAGGAGGCCCCCGCGGCGGAGGAGTAGTGCCCATCTGCACCGGACTCGCCCCCGATCCTCACCGCCCCGGCAACCGTGTGGTGGAAGTGGACCGGGGGCGTTTCGCGTCCCTCCCCGACGACGCCCTCCGACCACTCGCCCTCACCCTGGGTGCCGAAATCACCCCGGAGATCCGCAGTACGTTGGACCTCCTGGCCGAGGTGGAAGGGGCGTATCAGGCGGCAGTCCGTCTGGAGCGGCTCCGCTCCCACGCCAAGCGGGATCTCCGCCGGCGGCTCCTGCAGAAGCAACACCGCGGTGAGGCAGTGGATCAGGCCATCGCCCGGCTCGAATGGGCCGGCATCGTGGATGACCGCCGTTTTGCCGAAACGTTCGCGCGGGGCCGGGTCGCCCGGGGGCGGGGGCCCAGCCGGGTCCTGCGGGACCTCCTGACGCAGGGCGTGGATCGGCGTTTGGCGGAGCGGGCGGTGGCGACGGCCGTAGAGCTGGAGGGCGTGGACCCGGCCCAGGCCGCACGGGTGGTGGCCGAGCGCCGGGTCAAACAGATGGCCGACCTCCCGCCGGCGACGAGACGCCGGCGCCTGATGGCATATCTGGCGCGGCGTGGGTTCGGAGGTGCGGAGACTCGGGACTTGGTGCGTGAGTTGTGCGGCAGCTGACCTAACTCTCCGATTCGCTTCAAGTTGCCTTGGAGCGGGGCTATATTCTGCAGCATGAAGGCCGCTCAGATTCGCCGTCAATTCCTCGACTATTTCGTTGGGCGGGGCCACCAGGAAGTCCCGAGTTCCCTCCTGGTCCCGGCTGACGACCCCACCCTCCTCTTCACGAATGCGGGGATGGTGCAGTTCAAGCGCGTGTTCCAGGGCGTGGAACGCCGGGACTACATCCGCGCCACGACCTGTCAGAAGTGCGTGCGGGCGGGCGGAAAACACAACGACCTGGAGCAGGTCGGCCACACCGCCCGGCACCACACGTTCTTCGAAATGCTCGGCAACTTCTCGTTCGGCGACTACTTCAAGCGCCAGGCGATCGGATACGCGTGGGAGTGGGTCACCGGAAAATCCTGGCTGGGCATCAACCCGGGTCGGCTCCGTGTGTCGGTGCATCACGCGGACGACGAAGCCCGGAAGCTCTGGCGCGAGGTCGCCGGAGTGCCGGACGAACGGATTTACGGACTGTCGGACAAAGACAACTTCTGGCAGATGGGGGACACCGGCCCCGCGGGCCCCTGTTCCGAGATCTACGTCGATCTTCGCGACAAGAAGGAATGGGGGCAGGCGCTCACCCGGGAGCAATTCGAGCACCTCGCCGAGTCGGGGGCGCTCGTCGAGATCTGGAACCTCGTGTTCATGCAGTACGACCTGCAGGGTGACGGCTCCCGCAACCCGCTGCCACGCCCTTCGGTGGATACCGGCGCGGGGCTCGAGCGGATCGCGGCGGTCATGCAGAACGTGCCGTCCAACTTCGATACCGACCTCTTCATTCCCATCCTCGAG
>DATBCM010000178.1:0-2725 GCA_036270455.1 Gemmatimonadales bacterium
CGGGTGTCAGGGGTCAGGAGTCAGGGCTTCAACGGAGGCATCGAGGTGGAAGCGCAGCTCATCGACGGGAAGGCCATTGGCTAGACCATGCGGGGCGAGCTCGTCGGGGAGATCGAGACCCTCAAGAAAAAGGGCGTGACCCCCGGGCTCGCGGTGGTGCTGGTCGGCGAGAACCCGGCCTCCCAGGTCTACGTGAGAATGAAGGGAAAAGCCTGCGAAGAAGCGGGCATGCACTCCGAGACCATCAAGCTCCCCGCCGACACCACCGAGGCCGATCTGCTCGCGGTGGTGGACCGCCTCAATGCCGATCCGAAGATCAACGGCATGCTCGTGCAGCTCCCGTTGCCCAAGCACATCAACTCGGAACGCGTGCTGCTCCGGATCGATCCGGGCAAGGACGTCGACGGCTTCCATCCCGTCAACGTCGGCAAGGTGTCGATCGGCGATCCGACCGGGTTCCGGCCGGCCACTCCGTACGGGGTCCAGCAGCTCCTGCTCCGGAGCAAGGTCGAGACCAAGGGTGCCCACGCCGTGATCGTCGGTCGGTCCAACATCGTCGGCCGGCCGATGGCGGCGCTCCTCCTCCAGAATGGCCCCGGGGGCAACGCCACCGTCACGGTCTGTCACTCGAACACGCGCGATATCGGCTCCGTGACGAGACAGGCCGACATCCTGATCGTCGCCATCGGCAAGCCGGAGTTCGTCACTGGCAACATGGTGAAGGCGGGCGCGGTGGTCATCGACGTCGGCGTGAACCGGGTGGACGATCCGGCGACCAAGAGCGGGTACCGGCTGGTGGGGGACGTCGAGTTCGCGGAAGCCCGGAAAGTGGCGTCCGCCATCACACCGGTTCCGGGGGGCGTCGGTCCGATGACCATCACGATGCTGTTGTACAACACGGTGCAGGCCGCCCGGCAGTGGACCGTCCGCTAGACATGTTCGGGGCCGTGGCCCCCGACGGAGCCTGGAGCGTGTCGGCGGTGAACCGGCGGGCCAAGGCTGCCATCGAGCAGGTCCTCGAGCCCCTGTGGGTCGAGGGCGAGATGACGGGGCTCAAGGACTTCGGTGGGAACTGGTACTTCTCCCTGCGCGACAGCCTGTCGCAGCTCCGGTGCGTGATGTTCCGCGATGACGCGCGCCGCCTCCCCGCCGCGCCCACCGAAGGCATGAAGGTGTACGCGTTCGGCCGCGCCACCATTTACGAGAAACGCGGAGAGTATCAGCTCAACGTCACGCGGATGATGTCCACCGAAGCCGGCGGACTCTTCCGCGTCGCGTTCGAGAAGGCCAAGGCCGCCTTGGCGAAGGACGGCATCCTCGACCGGCCCCGCAAGCGGATCCCCGCGTATCCCCGGTGGATCGCCGTGGTCACCAGCGTGGAGGGCGCGGCGCTGCGCGACATCATGACGGTTGCCGGCCAGCGCTGGCCCGTCGCCCAGATCGCGGTGATCCACACCCGGGTCCAGGGCGACGGAGCGGTGGACGACGTCGTCCGGGCGCTCCAGGTGATCCAGAAGCTCACGAAGGTGGACGTGGCGATCGTGGGCCGGGGCGGTGGGTCCAAGGAAGACCTGCAGGTCTTCAACGAAGAACGCGTGGCGCGCGCCGTCGCCGCCGTGCCGGTGCCGGTGATCTCGGCGGTCGGCCACGAGACCGACGTCACGTTGTGTTACCTCGTCGCCGACGCCCGGGCTCCGACTCCCTCGGCCGCCGCAGAGATGGCGACCCCCGATCGCGAAGAAGTGCTGAGCGACCTCGAGCACCTGGGGGCCAGGCTGGCCCGGGGGCTGGCGCATCGTGTAGACCGGATGGATGAGCGAGTGGGGCGGACCGGTGATCGTCTCGTGGGCGCGATCGAGCGCCGTCTTGAGGCCGTCAGCTATCAGCTGTCGGCCGTCAGCGGGCGCCTCGATGCGCTCTCGCCGCTCGGCGTGTTGGCCCGGGGATTCGCGGTTCCGCGAGACCCATCCGGGCGGGTGCTCCGTCGCACGGCGGACTTCCACGCCGGAGACCCGTTCGCCCTGCGCGTCGTCGACGGCACCGTCACCGCCCGGGTCGAAGGCAGCTGATGGCTGCGCAGCCGGATTTCGGGAAGGAGCTGGAGCGCCTGGAGGCCATCGTGCGCCAGCTTGAAACGCCCGATCTCGACCTCGATCAGGCGCTGAAGCTCTTCGAAGAAGGAGTCGAGCGGCTGCGGGCCGCGCGCGACCGCCTCAACGCCGCCCAGGCCAAGGTGAAGCAGGTGCTCTCCGATCACGCCGGAACGCTCAAGGTTGACGACCTCGACAGCTGAGACGGACCCCCCCCTTCGCGGTCTGGACGCGTACCTGATCGACTGCCGCCAGCGGGTCGATGCGGTGCTGGCGGAGTGGAGCGAAGCGGGCTCCCGGTTCTGGCCGGAGCCCGTGGCCGCCGCCGTCCGCTACAGCCTCCTCTCTCCCGGCAAGCGTCTCCGTCCCACCCTGGTGTTCAGCGCGTACGAAGCGCTCGGGGGAGGTGAGGCGGCCATCGCGGAGCTCGCGGCGGCGGTGGAGGTGGTGCACGCGTACTCGCTGGTGCACGACGACCTCCCGTGCATGGACAACGACGACCTGCGCCGGGGGCGGGCCACGACCCACCGGGCGTTCGACGTCGCCACGGCCACGCGGGCCGGCTACCACATGGTGGCGCTCGCGGCGCGGGTGCTGGCGCGGGGCCTGACCCGCCTGGGGCTGCCGGCGGCCCG
>DATBCM010000179.1:0-3532 GCA_036270455.1 Gemmatimonadales bacterium
CCGACGACGTCGAGCTCGCCGACCTCTCGGCTGAGGACCTTCTCACCCGGTTGCGGGAGGGCAAGGTGTACGTGCCCGACCAGGCGGCGCGCGCGCTCGAAGAGTTCTTCCGGAAGGGAAACCTCATCGCACTGCGGGAGCTGGCGCTCCGGCGCACCGCCCAACGGGTCGATGCGCAGATGCGCGGCTACCGCGAAGAGCACGGAATCCGCGAGATCTGGCCGGCCGCCGAACGTCTCCTGGTGTGCATCGGGCCGAACCCCGCCGGGACCCGCCTGGTGCGGGCCGGCAAGCGGATGGCCTCGAGTCTTCAGTGCGACTGGCTCGTCGTGTCCGTGGACGTTCCCGGCCAAGCCTTCTCGGAGGCCGACCGCTCCGCCCTGGCCCAGAACCTCCATCTGGCACAAGAGCTCGGCGCCCAGACGGCCACACTGTCGGGGCAGGACGTGGCGACGGAAGCACTGGCGTATGCCCGGAGCCATAATGTCACCAAGATCATCGTGGGCAAACCGACTCACCCGCGCTGGCGCGACAAGCTGTTTGGATCGACCCTCGACTCCCTGGTGCGCGGCTCCGGGGACCTCGAGGTCTATGTCATTTCCGGGGATGAGGCATCGCCACGTCCCCGGGGCGGCCGCGCCGAGGTGCGACGTTCTCCCGCGACGGAGTATGGCTGGGCGGCGCTGGTAGTGGCGGTGGGCACGGCCTTGGGGGCTGTCGTGTTCCGCAATCTATCCGTCACTGACGTCGCCATGGTCTACCTGCTCGGCTCGGGGCTCGTCGCCTCCCGGTACGGTCGGGGTCCTTCGTTGATGGCCGCACTATTGTCGATCGCCTGTTTCGACTTCTTTTTCGTGCCACCCTACTTCACGTTCGCGGTCACCGACCTCCGGTATCTCCTGACGTTCGGTGTCATGCTGGGGATCTCCCTCGTCATTTCCGCCCTGACGTTGCGGATCCGCGACCAGGCCGAGGCGGCCCGACAACGAGAGCGTCGCACCGGAGCCCTGTACGCCATGAGCCGCGAGCTGGCGGCGGCCCGGAATCAGGGGGACGTGTTGAACATCGTGGCCCGCCACCTCCGGGTCAGCTTCGGAGCGGAGGCGCACGTCCTCCTCCCGGACGGAGGGGGGCACCTCGAAGGACCGGCGGATCTCCGCCTCGACGAGAAGGAACGGAGCGTGGCCCAGTGGGTGTTCGACCGGGGACGCCCCGCCGGACGGTCGACCGACACTCTCCCTGCCGCCCTGGGATTGTACCTGCCCCTACAGGCGGCGACCGGCACAGTGGGAGTGCTCGGCGTCCGTCCGACGGGCACCACTGGGCTGCATGATCCGATGGCGCTACGCCTTCTCGAAGCGTTCGCCGGACAGGCAGCGCTGGCCCTGGAGCGAGCCCTCTTGGCAGAGCGAGCGCAGCGCGAGCAAGTGGAAGTCGAGGCAGAGCGGCTCCGGACTTCGCTGCTCTCGTCCGTATCCCACGACTTGCGTACTCCATTGGCCGCGATCACTGGCGCAGCGGGTAGTCTGTTGGACGATGAAGCGCCACTTGAGGCGCATGCCCGCAAGGATCTGCTGCGAACGATCCTGGACGAATCGCACCGGATGAACCGCCTGATCGGCAACCTGCTCGACATGATCAGGGTCGAGAGCGGTGCGCTCCGGATTCAGCGGGAGTGGCAGCCCCTCGAAGAACCTCTGGGAGTGGCCCTGATCCGGCTGGGTGACCGCCTGAAGGACCGCCAGGTGAGCGTGGACCTCCCGGCAGACCTGCCCTTCGTCCCTGGTGACCCCGTGCTCCTCGAGCAGGTGTTCGTGAACTTGATCGAGAATGCAGTGAAGTACACGCCGATGGGTTCCCCGATCGAGGTAGCCGCGTCATCTGAGGGAGGCGTCGTGCGTGTGCGCGTGGCGGATCGCGGTCCCGGGCTCCCTCCGGGCGAAGAAGAGCGCGTGTTCGAAAAGTTCTACCGCTCCGCGGGCGCACCCCCAGGCGGCGGCGTTGGACTCGGCCTCACGATCTGTCGCGGGATCATCAAGGCGCATGGCGGCCGGATTTGGGCGGAGAACCGCGCCGGCGGCGGAGCGGTATTCCAGTTCACACTGCCATTGGTCGGTCCCGACTTTCCGGCACCACCCGCAATCGAGTAGTTTCGGGCATGGCGGAGCCTCTACCTGTCGTGCTGGTGGTGGAAGACGATCCGCAAATGCGAAAGTTCCTTCACACCGCCCTGCTTCAGCATCGCTACCGACCGGTGGAAGCGACTACGGCGCGCGAGGGCCTCACCCAGCACGCCGGCTACCACCCTGACGTGATCCTTCTCGATCTCGGGCTCCCCGATGGTGACGGCATCGACGTGGCGCGTCGCATCAGGAGCGAGTCCTCCACACCCATCATCGTCATATCAGCCCGAGGGCAGGAGCAAGACAAGGTGACAGCGCTGGATGCCGGGGCCGACGACTACCTCACCAAGCCGTTCGGAGTGGAGGAACTCCTGGCTCGTCTGCGCGTAGCGCTGCGGCGCGCTGTACGACCCGCGACCGGGGGCGAATCCGCGGGCGTATTCGGAGAGGTCCGCGTGGACCTGGAAAAGCGAGAGGTGCGTCGTGGAGGTGAGGCGATGCACTTAACGCCCACCGAATTCCGTCTCCTGGCGACGCTGGTGCGGCACCCTGGACGAGTCATGACCCACCGCCAGTTGGTACGAGAAGTGTGGGGTGCGCACACCGGAGACCAAACCGCCAGTCTCCGGGTGCATATGACGCAATTGCGGCACAAGCTCGAGAAGGATCCGGCCCGCCCGCGATACCTCACGACCGAGATCGGCGTCGGGTACCGGCTGCAGACGGACTGAGGGCCTCCTGGTGCGTGACCAGGAGGCCCGACCGGTGTGAGTTTCGGTGTGAGTTTCTCACGACATTACGGTTGATCTTCGCCCTCGAGCGACGACACCGATGCCCAGAACCCCGCGTAAGTACTACTGGGTGTCGTACCTCGAGAACCTTCGAGCCGATTCGGGACCAGGAGGTCGGAGGTTCAAATCCTCTCGCCCCGACTGTTTGAAGACCAAGCCTGACATCGAGTTCCGGTGTCGGGCTTTTTCTTACAAAAAACCGGCGGTGTGAGTAACGGTGTGAGTTTCTCGTGCAGTTACCGGCTCACCAAGAGAGACCCTTCGCCTAAGAGGTTGCGCGGCAACGAGCTTGGACGTGCCTCAGCCGCTTGCGATTTGACACGACCGTCGCCAACGCCTATCATCTCTCGCCTTCCGCCGGACGCGGACCCCGCCCCCCCACAGTCCGGCTACCCTGATTAATCAGCCATGACCGAGGTGTAGCCACAAACATGCGCGCGAGCGAACGCTGGACCATCATGCTGGTGCCCCACAGTTCGGGTCGCTCCCGCGCGTGGAACGTCTCCTCTCGGATGGGCCTTGGCCTCCTGAGCTGGGCTGGTGTGATTCTCCTCGCCTTCGCCGGGTTGGGCGTGACCGCTGTGGCCCGCGGACGGAGTGTCTCACACAACCTCGAGC
>DATBCM010000180.1:0-1658 GCA_036270455.1 Gemmatimonadales bacterium
CGTCCGACCACGGCGACGTGGACGGCGTCTTCCGCTTCCAGATTTCCCTCGGCCGGCAGCAGCTCCACCACCCGGTCCAGGAGGTCCCCGCTACTCTTCCCCACCGTTGCCGAAACCGCGAACGGATCGCCGAGTCCCAACTCATAAAAGGCCAGCGAGCGCTGGTCGTTGGGGAGATTGTCGGCCTTGTTGGCGACCAGAATCATCGGCCGCTGGACTTTCCTGAGGTAGCGCGCGATCTCCGCATCAGCCGGATGTACGCCGTTCAACACATCCACCACGAAGAGCACGACATCACTCTCCGACACCGCCTGCTCTACTTGCTGCCGGATGGCCCGATTCATGGAGTCGCCGGCGTCGAAGATCAGACCACCCGTGTCTACCAGCCAGAAGCGCCGGCCATTCCATTCCGCGGGCGCGAAATGCCGGTCCCGGGTGACTCCCGCCTGCGCGTCCACGATCGCCTCTCGGCGGCCGATCAGGCGGTTGAAGAGCGTGGACTTCCCCACGTTGGGGCGCCCGATGATGGCTACGGTGGGAGCACTCACGCGGCCACCGGATCGCCGGCCAGGACGTCGGCGAAATCGTACGAGAGGCGAACCGGCATCGGCACCTGGCCCGCCAGCTCCTCCAGGCTCATGTCATCCATGAACAGCAGATTGTCGTTGACCGACTCGGCGGGCAGCAAGGCCAGATCCAGATCACGCCGGTGTTCGAGCGCCGCCCGGAAGGCCGCCCCCGGCAGCAGGCCCGCCGTCGTCACCGACGAGCCGAAGAGCGTGTTGTCCAGGACGACGATCTCGAATTCGGCGCCGGTGGCCCGTGCCAGCGGCTCGACCACCTGTGGCATCAAGGGCCCCATGGCCCTGCCCGTCAGCACGGCGACCTTGCGGCCGGCCTGGCCTCCGAGCCCCTCCACCTCAGCGGCGATGCGTGTCTGGAGATAGCGGACGGCTCCGACGCCGTTCTCACGCTGGTCGAAGTCCCCGTACCACTCCGCAGGTGGCAAGTCGTGCCCCGCCTGCAGGTAGAGGTCATCCGCGCCGTAGCACCACGGGTGACCCCGCTCCTCCTGCGCCCGCCGGGCATAGCGCTCCGCGATGCCGAGCGCGGCCTGGCACTCTTCCCGCGTGGGCTCGCGCACGAGCGCATGCTTGCTGTACTCGGTGAGAGCGACCGGCACGATGGATACCGACAGGACGCCGGGCCCCAAGCTCCAGAGGTCGCCGAGTGAGCGCTCGAGCTCGGGTCCGTCGTTCACCCCGGGGACGAGCACGATCTGCGTGTGGAACGAGATCCCCTCATCCAGGAAGGCCCGGAGCTGTGGGATGATGGGAGGGGCCTCGGGGTTCCGGAGCAACCAGCGGCGCACCACGGGATCGGTGGCGTGTACCGAGACGTACATCGGGGAGAGCCGGTATTCCACGATCCGAGCCACATCCCACTCTTTCAGGTTTGTCAACGTCGCGAAGTTGCCGTACCGGAAGGAGAGCCGGTAATCGTCGTCCCGGATGTACAGCACCTCGCGGCGGCCTTCCGGATTGCCGTCCACGAAACAGAAGTCGCAATGATTGGCACAGCGGCGGATACGCGGGGGGTCCACCGTGACGCCCATGGGGAGCTCGTCGGGACGCTCCACGTCGAGCTCCCCATGGGCG
>DATBCM010000181.1:0-7065 GCA_036270455.1 Gemmatimonadales bacterium
GCTTCCGTCACTGGCCAATAAACCGTTTCCGGCCTTCCAAGTCACTAGCCTCGCGCCCAATCGCCGGGTCACAGCGACGAAATGTTTTGGACCAGCGAGGAATGCGCGCTCTTAAACGATCGTTCCTATCGCTGAGGGGCCGCGCTCAGGCGTCGGACCATCTCCATCGCCGTCGCGTCTTGCGGGTCCAGTACGGCAGCTCGCCGGTAGCATTCGAGCGCCCGCGAGGCGTCGCCCGCAAAGGCATACGCTTCTCCAAGCGATTCATATTCTCCCGCTTGCTGGAAACGCTCCGCGTTCGCCAGCAAGAGCTTGACGGCCTCCCGTGGCCGGTGCAACTGCAGGAGCCGATGACCCAATACATCGAGTTGCCGGGCCCCGAAGTTGTACGCGGTTGAATCCCGGCTGAGGAGCGCGCGGTATAGCGCCAGGGCGGAATCCACCCCCGACGTGTTGATCGAAGACCAGACGCGGTCCGCAATGGGGGGCGGCGGACCATGAGAGTACCCGCCCTGCAGGTACCCCTCCCGGATCGCCAACACCTCGAGTGACACGTCCACCGAATCCGCCAGGAGGTTGGTCGCCGGGTCGTAGCTCGGGTTGAACTTGTTGGTCCCCGCGATACCGAAATCCGCTCGACTCAAGCTGATCGCCCCTTCGAACGCCACGCGGGCGGATCCTGACGACGTGTCGGTGGCCGGAGCGAGGACGAGCGTGAACGGGATGACCACCCTGCGGGTCACGCCGTGCATCGAGAGGTGGCCAACGGTCCGGAGCACACCGGACGCGGTGGGGACGACCGAATCGCTCTGGAAAACGATCGTCGGGTAGGTGGCGACGTCCAGAAAATCCGGACTCCTGACGTGGTCATCCCGGAACGACATGTCGGTGTCGATGCTCTTCGTCGCGATCACCGCCGTGACCGACGAGCGTTCCGGCCGCTCCGGGTCGTAGACGACGGTGGCCGACCAGTCGTGGAATCGACCCCGCACCTTCACGATTCTCAGGATCCTCGCGGTGAACTCGATGCTCGAGTGCTGCAGATCGGCGTCGAACCGGTGTTCGGCGAGAGTCGCCGAGCCCTGGGCGACGAGGGAGACCGGAAGCACGAGCACCAACGATCCGACTCTCAGCAGCTGAAGCGTGCGCATGGCGGGGTTGCTCCACTCGGGTCGAGTGAAACCCTACGACCCCCCTGGCAGGACGGTGGGTCCAGAATCGGTCCGAAAGGCCCCACGTCGCCGACCGACGGCCGCCGTTGTTTCGTCGCGGCGGGCCGTTACTTCGCCGCCAGCTGCCTCAGCACGTATTCGAGAATGCCGCCATGCCGGTAGTACTGGAGCTCCTGCGGCGTATCGATGCGCACCGTCGCCTTGAAGGACTTGGATCCGCCGTCACTCCTTGCGGTCACGGTCAGGGTCTTCCCCTTCGGGAACCCCTCGACGAGCACATCGGTGAGTCCGACGAAGTCGAAGGTCTCCCTCCCGGTCAGCCCGAGTGACTCCATCCCCTCGGCGGACGCGAACTGGAGAGGAAGGATCCCCATGCCCACCAGGTTCGACCGGTGAATCCGCTCGTAGCTCTGGGCGATCACCACCCGCACGCCCAGGAGACGCGGACCCTTGGCCGCCCAGTCGCGTGACGAGCCCGAGCCGTACTCCTTGCCGGCCAGGACCAGGAGCGGCGTCTTCTCCCCCTGATACTTGAGGGACGCGTCGTAGATCGACATCGGTGCGCCGTCGGGCAGGTGAACGGTGAAGGGCCCTTCGGTCTCCGGCGCCAGCTTGTTCTTGAGCCGCACGTTCGCGAAGGTGCCGCGGACCATCGCTTCGTGGTTGCCCCGCCGCGCCCCGTAGGAATTGAAGTCCGCGGGCTGGACGCCATGGGCGATCAAGTACTGCCCGGCAGGGCTGGCCTTCCGGATCGAACCCGCGGGCGAGATGTGGTCGGTGGTAATGCTGTCCGCGAGCACGGCCAGCACGCGGGCGTTCTTGATGTCCGTGATGGGGCCGGGCTGAGGCGGCATCCCGTCGAAATACGGCGCCTGCCGGATGTAGGTCGAGTCCTTCTCCCACGCGAACCGCTCGCCGTCGGGCACGGGCAGTCCCTGCCACCGCGCGTCTCCGGCGAACACCTCGCTGTACTCCTTGTGGAACATCGACGACTGCACCGCCTTCCGCACCACCTCATCCACTTCCTGGGCGCTCGGCCAGAGGTCCTTCAGGAAGACGGGCTTCCCGTCCTTGCCCTTGCCGAGCGGGTCCTTCTCGAAATCGAAGTCGATCCGGCCGGCCAGCGCGTACGCCACGACGAGCGGAGGAGACGCCAGATAATTCGCGCGGACCTCCTGCTGAATCCGCCCCTCGAAGTTCCGGTTGCCGGAGAGCACGGCACAGGTCACGAGCTCACCTTCGGTGATCGCCGCCGTCACCTCTTCGGGCAGGGGACCCGAATTGCCGATGCACGTGGTGCAGCCGTAGCCCACCAGATTGAAGCGCAACTGGTCGAGGAAGGGGGTGAGGCCCGCCTGGTCCAGGTAGTCGGTGACAACCTTCGACCCAGGGGCGAGACTGGTCTTCACCCACGCGCAGGTATGGAGACCCTTCTCGACGGCCTTCTTGGCGAGCAGACCCGCCGCCACCATCACCGACGGATTCGACGTATTGGTGCAGCTCGTGATCGCCGCGATGACCACCGAGCCATGCCGGAGCTGACAGGCCTCCCCGTTGATGGTGAGGTCGACGTGCGACTTGCGGGCCGGCGGTGTGGCGACCGCGGTCCCGCCGCCTTCGCCCTCCCACCGGCCGATCGGTGCTGGGGGCGCGGAAGGCTTCACGAGAGACGGGAGGGCGGCCTCGAATCCTTTGGCGACCGCATGCAGCGCGACCCTGTCTTGTGGTCTCCGCGGCCCCGCGAGACTCGGCTCCACGGTCGCCAGATCGAGCGACAGGGTGTCGGAGAACATCGGCTCCGCGGAATTGGGCGTGAGAAAGAGGCCCTGCTCCTTGGTGTACGCCTCGACGAGCGCGACCTGGTCCTTCGACCGCCCCGTGAACGCGAGATAGCGGAGGGTCTCGGCGTCCACGGGGAAGATGCCGCAGGTGGCGCCATACTCGGGCGCCATGTTGCCGATGGTGGCGCGGTCGGCGAGCGGCAGATTCGCGATACCGGGGCCGTAGAACTCCACGAATTTCCCGACCACGCCCTTCTTCCGGAGCATCTCGGTGACCGTGAGCACGAGGTCCGTCGCCGTCGTGCCCTCGCGCAGCCTTCCGGCGAGCCGGAACCCCACGACCTGCGGGATCAGCATCGAGATGGGCTGCCCCAGCATCGCGGCCTCGGCCTCGATGCCACCGACGCCCCACCCCAGCACGCCGAGTCCGTTGATCATGGTGGTATGGGAGTCGGTGCCGACCACCGTGTCCGGGTAGGCGAGCGGTTCGGCCCCGTCCCCGGTGAAGACCACGCGGGCCAGGTATTCGAGGTTCACCTGATGGACGATGCCGGTGTCGGGAGGCACCACGCGGAAGCCGCGGAACGTCTTCTGCGCCCACCGGAGCAGGGCATAGCGCTCCCGATTCCGCTGGAACTCGAGCTCGGCGTTGGCCTGGAAGGCCGTCGGGGTCCCGAATTGATCGACGATCACGGAGTGGTCGATCACGAGCTCGGCGGGGAGCAGGGGATTGATCTTCTTGGGGTCCCCGCCCATCCGGGACATGGCATCGCGCATCGCGGCCAGATCGACCACCGCGGGAACGCCGGTGAAATCCTGGAGCAGCACCCGGGCGGGCATGAAGGCGATCTCTTCGTCCGGGACGGCCGCCGGGTCCCACTTGGTGAGCTTTTCGATGTCCTGGGACCGGACTGTCCGGCCATCTTCCAGCCGGAGCAGGTTCTCGAGGAGGGTCTTGAGCGAGTAGGGGAGCCGGGAGACCGGCAGGCCCTTCTGCTCCAGCGCCTCGAGTTTGTGGATGGTGAAACGCTTCCCGCCCACCGACAGGGTGGTGCGGCTACCAAAGGAATTCGTCTGGGAGGGGCTCATTCGACCGTCCGTACGCTGTCGACGTAGTACTCCGTGAGTCCGAAGCAGCTGGTGGGAACGCCCTTGTGCTGCTGGTAATGCAGCGCGACCCGCTTGCCCAGGCTGGTGTTGACCAATCCGGCGACCGAGTCATTCCGGACCGTGAAGTAGAACTTCTCCGGCGTGGACCCCGGTACGGCCACCATCGAGAGCTCGCCCTCCCACGTCTTACACAGCCACCCCTGTTTCGAGAACTTCTGCACGTACCCCGCTCGAGTGCCGCTGGAATACGTCCACGTCAGGGACGACCACGCAAAAAAGACGAACAGGAGTATGGGGAGCGCCACGACGCCGGCGATGATGAGCTTGGCTTTGCGAGAGAGGGTCATGGGGTCAATCTACCTCGTACGTTTCGGTGCGATAAGGCACGAAGCCGCGGGCTTTGTAATTCGGCACCGCGTTGGGGTGATCGAGCGTGCAGGTGTGCAACCAGACGCGGTCCGGCGTCATGGCCCACGCGTCCGAGACCGCACAGGACAGCAGATGCTTGCCGAGGCCTTTTCCGAACTCCGAGGGAACGAGGCCGAAGTACGCGACCTCGACGGACCCGTCCGACGGCACGCGGCGCAGCTCGTACCAGCCGGCCAGGGCCTGCCCGCGGGTGGCGACGTACAGGGTGATTTCCGGCTGCGCGAGATGGGCGGTGATCTCGGCGTCGGTCCAGTCCCACCGGTCCCGCCAGTGGTAGGCGTCGCCCACGGCGCGGTAGCACTCGCGATACAGCCGTGGCGGCGGATGGAGCATCCGTTCCAGGCTGACCTCGGGGAAGCTCCCGAACGCGGGCCGGAAGGCCTGAGGGGTGAGGAGCTCGAGGTAGGTGCGAGTCACCAGCATCGTATGTATCTTATGCCGTCCACCAACCCCACGTATCCATGAGCTTCGATCGCCATAGCGTCCCGCTGCCCCTCGCCCTGCACCTGGCCAGCTACACCGTCGTCGGCCTGTTCTGCGGATTCGCGGGCGGCCTGAACCTGATCGACCCCGGCCACATCCTGACCGGCGGGATCCCACTCCTCATCTGGTCTGGCTTCAGCATCGGCTATGTCTTCGGCATCCTCATGGGCCGGACGGAAGTCGTCCCGCTCGGCTTCGCGGCGAGCCTGCTCTACCTGGTGGGTGGGTATGTCTTCTGGACCCGCGGATTCTGGAAGTTCGACGCCGACTGGCGACTCGGCGCCCTGTGCGTTGCGCTCGGCCTGATCGGCCTGTTCGCGCTGGGGATGTACCGGAAGCGCATTCCCGTTACATCGTAGCAGGACTCTCCGGGGCCGCGGGAAGTTCGACGACAAACCGCGCGCCCCCCAGATCGGACTCTTCGAGCCAGATCTTCCCGCCGACTTCGGCGACCACCCGCTGACAAATCGAAAGACCGAGTCCCGACCCTTCGTCCGGGCCTTTGGTCGTGAAGAACGGATCGAAAATCCGGTGCCTGATGGCGGGGGCCACGCCCGGGCCCGAGTCATCCACGGTCAGCCGCACCCACCCACCCCGTTCCTGCGACGACACCCGCACCATCGCCGGCGTGCGTGACCCGCTCCGAGCCGAGTGCTCGGCGTTGGTGACGAGGTTGATGACGACCTGCTGGAGCTCCTGTCCCAGACCCAGGACCACGGGAGAGTCGGGCTCGAGCACGGTGGCCACCTCGATGTTCTCGGCCCGGAGCACGCGCTGGCGGATCTCCGCGACGTCCCGGATCAGCTCATTGATGTTGACGCGCACGGGCGTGGAGTCCGCGCGCCGGGCCAGGCGCAGGAGCGAGCGGACGATCCGGGCCGCGCGGTCCACTTCGCGGACGATGGTGGACGCGGCGGCGCCGACCTCGGGGTCCGAACTGCCGCGGCCCAGGAGCTCCGCTTCCATCCGGATAGCGGCGAGGGGATTGTTCACCTCGTGGGCCACGCCGCCCGCGATCTCGCCGACCGTCGCCAGTTTTTCGCGGGCGATGAGCTCACGCTGGGTGCGCAGCTCGTCGGTGCGGTCGTAGAGCGCCACCAGGAGGTGCGGAGAGCCGAGTCCGGTGAGGTTGGTGATAGTGCAATCGCAGAGGCGGCGGTCGCCACCCGGCTGGGTGACCACGACCCGGCCATTCCAGGGCTCGCCCTCGCGCCGTCCCGCAAGAATCGAATGCAGGGGCAGCTCGCTGGTGGAGAGCCCCAGTCCGTCGAGGTGCTTCCCGATCGCCGCCGCGTCGGAGGTGAGGCCGAAGACGGCGCGCCCGGCTTCATTGAGCTGCTGCACGCGGCCCTGGGGGTCCACCAGGGCGAGGGGGAGCGGGCTGGCGTTCACCATGGCGCCGGCCCGGTTGGCCGCGGCGCGGGCCGCCGCCACCGCCTGCGAGAGCTCCAGCCCGCCCGCGATCTGCGCGGCGACGGCAGTGAAGTAGTGGAGATCGGTGATGGTGAAGGGGTGCGGGTCGCGCTCACCGTCGGCGCCGCGGAACCGGATGACGCCGATGGCGCCGACCACGCCGCTCGACGTGTGGAGGGGCGCGATCAGGGCGGACCGGACGCGGTCCGCGTTGGTCCAGTCCGGCGGGCTCGTGTCGGGTTCCGCCGAGGCATCCGACGTGATCACGGCCTCTCCGGTCCGCACCACCCGGCCGGTCGTGCTGCGCTCGAGGTTCAGGACGCGGCCTTCGAAGTCGTGCGCCATGCCGATGGCGGTCACCACCGTGACGGCGTCCGGGGCGGTGTGGCCGGGGGCCTCCCGGAGCGCCACGTAGCCGCCCTGGGCATCGATCATCGATGTCACGCCCTGCATGGTGTACCGGAGCAGCAGTTCGGTTTCGGGCGCGGCGAAGAGCCAGCGGGACAGCTCGACGATGAAGGTGCCGAGCCGTCGCTCGCGCTCCAGTGAGATCCGCTTCCCGACCATCACCGCCAGGTGATTGGCGTTGATGAGGATGTTGTGGACCAGGGTGACGTCGGCTTCGGCGAGGGGGCGGCCCGCGAAGGCTTCGACCCGGCGGCCGTCGGCGTCGGTGA
>DATBCM010000182.1:0-3895 GCA_036270455.1 Gemmatimonadales bacterium
CTCCCATCTCGGTGGCCAGGGGAAGCAGCCGGGCAAAGCCGGCGGCCTGCACGCCCGGGAGCTTGCGGACCTCGTCGCCCAACGTCTGGAAGAACGTGTTCGCGCTCTCGACCGTGTTGTACTTCGCGGCGGGCAGTGAGAGTTGCAGGGTGAGCACGTTCCGGGCGTCGAAGCCGGGGTTGATGCGCAGGAGATTGACGAACGTGCGGATGGTCAGTCCGGCCCCGATCAGGAGCAGCACCGCGAACGCCGTCTCACACACCACGAGCGCGGTCCGCGCGCGCCGGCGATCGACGCCGGCACTCTGTCCCCGGCCGGCGCGCAGGCTGTCGGCCAGATCCAGGCGGCGCACCCGCGCGAAGGGTACGAGCGCGAAGAGAATCCCGGTGCCGACCGCCAGCAGCAGCGAGAACCCCGCCACTCTCGCGTCGATCCCGAGCTCGGCGACCCTCGGCACCGTGGTGGGCGCCCGCGCGGCGAGCAACCGCACGCTGGCCCACGCCAGGCCCAGGCCTACCGCGCCGCCCGCGAGGCCGAGGACCAGGCTCTCCCCCAGCGCGAGGCGCAGCATGTCCCGGAGCCCGGCACCCAACGCGGCCCGCACGGCCATTTCCCGTCCGCGGTCCGCCGCGCGCGTCAGCATCAGGTTGGCGACGTTCGCGCAGGTCAGGACCAGGAGCAACACCACCGCCGCGGTGAGGAGCATCAGGGCCGGACGCACTGCACCCGTCACTTCGTCGTCCAACGAGACTGCGAACGGCTGGAACCGCATGTCCACCGGGTAGAGCCCCTGCTGGACCCACTGCGCCGCCAGCGTCCTGACCTCGTTGGTCACGAGCGCGGGCGTGGCGCCGGGCTGCAGTCTCCCGATGGCATAGCAGCAGTGACCGCCCCGCGACGGCGTCGAGCGATCGATTTGCATGGGGCCGATGATCTGGGCGGAGGAGCGGGACTGAAACTCGAGCGGCAAGCGAAATTCGCGGGGCAGGATTCCGGAGACCCGGTACGGCTGCCCGTCCACCTGGATGGTCTTCCCCACCAGCGTGGGATCTCCGCCCCACCGCCTGAGCCAGAGATCGAACCCGATCATCACCACCGCGGGACCATTGGGGATGTCCTCCGCGGGGGTGTACATCTGGCCGGCTCGCGGGGTGACCCCCACCACCTCGAGGAAGTTGGCGGTCGCCTGGGCACTCGTGACGCTCTCGGCGTGCCCCTCGGGCCCCGTGAGCGTCACCTCTCCATTGTCATTCCAGAGCGCGACGTCCTGAAACAGCTGCGTCTGGCGCTGATAGTCGAGATACTCCGCGAACGACACCCATGTCTTGTCGAAGTTGGTCCACTTGCTCCAGACCATCGCCAGGCGGGAGGGATCGCGATAGGGGAGCGGTTTGAGGAGCACCGCGTTGACCACCGTGAAGATCGCGGTCGAGGCGCCGATGCCGAGGCCCAGCGCGAGGATGACCAGGCCTGAGAAGCCGGGGCGATGGCGGAGTGAGCGGAATGTCTGTCGGAGCGTAATGATCAGCCGGGGAAGGGGTCCAAGATTGGACGGACCGATCGGCCGAGAGGTTGCAGCCTGTTACAGAGCCTGGTCCCAGCGGGTCGAGAGCCGCACCGCCGAGTCGATGACCCCGACCATGCTGTAGGTCTGCACGAAATTCCCCCACGGCTCGCCAGACTTGGGGTCCACGTGCTCGGCCAGGAGCCCATGGCGGTTCCGGCAGCCCAGGACGCGCTCGAAGAGCTCCCGCCCCTCCTCCCGCCGCCCCATGGCCGCCAGCGCGTTGATGTACCAGAAGGTGCAGAGCAGGAAGGCGTTCTCGGGAGTCCCGAAATCGTCGGCCTCGTCATACCGGAAGATGAAATCCCCGCGCTTGAGCGTCCGTTCGACGGCTTTGACCGTGCCCACGAAGCGGGGATCATCCGCTTTGAGGAACCCGAGGTCGACGAGCTGCAGGAGACTCGCGTCGAGCGCGGTGCCCTTGCCGTCCGCGGTCCCGACGAAGGTGCCGAGCTGTTCATTCCAGCCTCTAGCGCAGATCATCTGCTGAATCCGTTCAGCGGCGGCGCGCCAGTGTGCGGCGCGATCGGCCAGGCCCAGGCGCCGCGCGATGCGCGCCAGGCGGTCGCACGCGGCCCAGCACATGACGCTCGAGAAGGTGTGCACCCGTGCCTGCCCGCGCAGCTCCCAGATCCCGGCATCGGGCTGGTCATACACTTTCGCCGCGTGATGCCCCAGGCTCTCGAGCCGCCGGAAGAGAGCTTCGTCTCCGCGGCGCACCAGCCGATGATCGAAGAAGACGTGAGTGGCTGCGAGGATCGCTGACCCGTACACGTCGTGTTGTACCTGGCGGTAGGCCTGGTTGCCCACGCGGACGGGCCCGAATCCCAGATACCCGGCGAGGGATGACACCTCGCGCTCCTCCGGGACCGGGTGCCCCGAAATCCCGTACACCGGTTGGAGCCGGGCGTCGGCGCCCGCGGCCACGACATTCAGGATGTACGCGAGGTACCGCTCCATGGTGCGCGTGTTGCCGAGCCGGTTCAGCGCGTGGACGACGAAGGCGCCGTCGCGGATCCAGCAGTACCGGTAATCCCAGTTGCGGCCGCTGTTTTTCGCTTCGGGAACCGACGTGGTCATCGCGGCGATGATGGCGCCCGAGTCTTCGAACACGTTGAGCTCGAGCGTAATCGCCGCCCGGATGACGGCGTCCTGCCATTCGAACGGAATGGCCAGCGAACGCACCCACTCGCGCCAGAACGCCGACGTCTCTTCCAGCAGGCGGTGGCCCGCGTGGGCCGGCGTGCCCTGCACCGTTTCGTCGGGACCGAGGAGGAGCGTGACCGAGTCCTCCAGAAAGAAGGCGTTCTGTTCGAGGACCGCGCTGATCGGTGCATCGGTGGTCAACCGGATGGCGAGCCCGGAGCCCTCGTAGCGGACGTGGTTGGACCCCCAGGTGACCCCGGCGGGCCGGGCCCCGTAGTCGACGGCGGGCACGACCCGCAGGCGGATGCGCGGGCTCCCCGCGATCCGCTTCACCAGCCGCACCAGCATCATCGGGCAGAACATCCGGCCGAACTGATAAAAGCGAGGCGCGAAATCCGTGATTTCGATGGCACCGCCCGTCCGGTCATAGAGACGGGTGACGAGCACCGGCGTGTTGACCAGGTATTCCTGCTCGCTCCGCTCCTGATCGACCAGATCCACGGCGTAGACGCCGGGCGCACCGGGCGGGAGGCCGGGCTCGCGCAGGAGGGAACAGAACATCGGGTCGCCGTCGAACCGCGGGAAACAGGCCCAGACCACCTGGGCGAGTGGGTCGACCAGGGCTCCGAGTGTCCCGTTGCCGACCAGTGCGAGGTCGAGCCCCCCGCCCCCGCCCCCCACTCCGCCCCCGGTCATGCGGACCGCGCCGCGACGATCGCTCGCGCCATCCAGGCGCGGACGGCCCGAACGTCACGCAGATGCCAGCGCGCCACCGTGTCCCCGGCGCCGACCTTGATCGACACACCACCCGCCGCGTTCACGGTCTCGAACCCCTGCTCGTCGGTGACGTCGTCCCCCACGAACAGGGGCGTCATGCCCCGGAAGGGTGGCTCATCAAGGAACTCACGAACCGCCAGGCCTTTATCGCGCCCCGCCGGCTTGATCTCCACGATGCGCTTGCCGGGAAGCACGGCATACTGCGGGCCCGCCGCGCGTGCGGCCGCGCGCGCCAGCCGTCCGGCATAGCCGCCCAGCTGGGGGGCGAGCCGGTAGTGCAGCGCGATCGACAGTCCCTTGTCCTCGATCTCGATTCGTGAGTCTCCCGTCTCCGTCAGCACCCTCCGCGCGGCGTCCAATCCCTCGGGGGGCGGGTGCCGGGTGATGCGTCCGTCGGCGCCGCGGCGT
>DATBCM010000183.1:0-10887 GCA_036270455.1 Gemmatimonadales bacterium
GACGAGGAGGACGCGTTTGGTCATGGCGCGAGTGGACCGACCGCCGCGCGCAGCTCCGCCTGGGAGAATGCTCCGGGGCGGACCAGCCGGGCCGTCGGGGTCGTGCAATCAACCACCGTCGACGGCGGACGGTTCCCGAGCACGCCGCCGTCGAGCACCAGGAGCCGCCCATCCTGCACCGCGGGCGCAAAGTCGCGGACGATCGCGGCGGCACCAGGCTCCGGGGCCTGGCCGGGCAGGTTCGCGGAGGTGGAGGTCAACGGCTCACCGAGATGCGCCACGAGCGCCGCGATGAGCGGGTGCGACGTCCACCGCACCGCAATGCCCCCCTCCGGTCCACGCAACAGATCGGGAAGCCGTCCGCTGCCGCCGGGGAGCACGAGCGTGAGGGGACCCGGCCAGAACGCCCGGGCCATGGCATCCGCCGCGCGGCTGAACGCCAGGCCGTACGACTCCGCCATCAGCCGGTTCGACACAAGGAGCAGGAAGGGCTTCCCGGGCTCCCGGCCCTTCAGCTGCCCCAGCGCGGTGACGGGTTCCGCGCGGGCGAGCGACCCCAGCCCATAGACGGTCTCGGTGGGATATGCGACCAACCCACCGGCGCGCAAATGCGCCGCCACCCGGGGCGTCGAGGACGAGGCGCTCTGTGGGGAATCGAAGGGCACTACACCGGTCATCGCAGCTCACGAGCGAGGGCTTCGGCGATCCGAAAGTCGTCGGGGGTGGTCACCTTGAAGTTATGCGGAGTGTCCGGCACCACGTCTACGGGGAACCCGGCGCGTTCACACAACTCGCCGTCGTCCGTGGGTGGCGGGTCGGCCAGCTTCAGGCGGTTGAACGCCTCCAGCAGCATGGACCTCGGAAAGCCCTGGGGCGTCTGGGCCCGCCAGAGCCCGTTTCGCGAGACCGTCCGCGTCACGCGCGATTCGCCGTCGACCTCTTTCACGGTGTCCGAAAGCGGCACGGCCGCCACGGCACCGACCCCGCTCCGGGCCCGGGCGATCACCGCATCGATCGTGGTCCGGCTCGGAAAGGGGCGCGCCGCGTCGTGGACCAGGACGAAACGGCAGTCGGCGCGGAGCGCCTTCACCCCGGAGCGGACCGAGTCGGTGCGACTCTCACCACCGCGGGCCAGGATGAGCCGGTCCCCCATCACCTTGGCGAGCCATTCGGGAGGGTGCTCGACGAAGGCGCGGGGCAGCACCGCGACGACCTGCGACACGTCGGGATGCGACGTGAACGGCCGCAGGGCCCGCAGCAGCATCGGGATGCCCAGGATGGCGCGGAACTGCTTCGGATCTCCGGGGCCGGCCCGCACCCCTGCCCCTGCCGCGACGAGGACGACGCCGACGTCAGGCGGCGAGGCGCCGGGCGAGCTCACCTATGTGCTCCAGGCCGATGACGTCGAGGCCGTCGACGCGGACGCGCGAGCGCGCCGACAGGAACGCGCGGCGGAATCCCTGACGGCTCGCCTCCGCCAGGCGGCGCTCGATGCCGGCCACGGGGCGGATCTCCCCCCCGAGCCCCACCTCGCCGAGGAAAAGCGCGTCGGCGGGAGCGGGACGGTCGTGGATGCTCGAGACGAGGGCGGCGGTGACGGCGAGGTCGGTGGACGGCTCGAGGAGGCGCACGCCGCCGGTCACGTTGACGAAGACGTCGAGGTCCGAGAACGGGAGTCCGCCGCGGCGCTCCAGCACCGCGAGGAGCACGGCGAGGCGCCGCTGATCGAATCCCGTCGCCACGCGTTGGGGTGTGCCGAACCCGGCTTTCGACGCGAGCGCCTGAATCTCGACCAGGAGCGGACGCGTGCCTTCCATCAGCGCGGTCACCGCGGACCCCGAGACGCCGGTCTGCCGGCCTGCGAGGAAGAGCGCGGCGGGATCCGGTACGGCCTCCAGTCCCGACGCCGTCATCCGAAAGACCCCGATTTCGTCCACGGAGCCGAACCGGTTCTTCACGGCCCGGAGAATCCGGTGGTCGAGCGTGGCTTCGCCTTCGAAGTAGAGCACCGTGTCGACGATGTGCTCGAGCGTGCGGGGCCCGGCGATGCCGCCCCCCTTCGTCACGTGTCCCACCAGGACGACCGCGGGTCCGGCGTCCTTCGCGAATCGCATCATGCGCGCCGCGCATTCCCGGACCTGTCCGACGTTCCCGGGGGCCCCTTCGAGCTCGTCCGTGTAGGTGGTCTGAATCGAATCGACGAAGACGACCTGCGCATGCAGGGCCGCGGCGTGGGCGACGACCGACTCGAGACGCGTCTCTCCGAGGGCGTGGACCGCGTGCGCGTCGGCACCCAGCCGGTCGGCGCGGAGGCGGAGCTGGTCGGGAGATTCTTCACCGGAGACGTACAGGGTGCGGATCCCGTTCTTCTCGAGCTGCGCGGCCGCCTGCAGGAGGAGCGTGGACTTCCCGATCCCCGGCTCCCCGCCGACGAGCACCAGCGACCCGGGGACGATCCCGCCCCCCAGTACGAAATCGAGCTCGGCGATGCCGGTTTTCCAGCGCTCGCGGCTCGTGCCGGCGACCTCGCCGAGCCGAACGGGGGGCGTGCCGAGGATCTGCTGATGTCTGACGTCTGACGTCTGACGTCGCTTCTCCGCCACCGGCTCCTCGACGAGGGAGTTCCACGCACTGCACGAATCACAGCGCCCCGCCCACTTCGGCTGCTCGGCGCCGCACTCGGTACAGCGAAACACCGAGCGCGGCTTAGCCACCAAACACTTCCCCCGGCGGGCCGCTCCGCTCGGTGTAGTTGTCGAAGCGCGTGTATTCCTTCTTGAAGTACAGCTTGATGGTGCCGGTGGGGCCGTTGCGCTGCTTCCCGACGATCAGCTCGGCCAGTCCCTCGATGCTCTCGTCCGTCTTGGGGTCCACCGCCCCGTCGTAGAACTCCTGCCGGTAGATGAAGCAGACCAGGTCGGCGTCCTGCTCGATGGCGCCGGACTCCCGGAGATCCGACAACTGGGGCCGGCGGTGCTCTCCGCCGCGCTGTTCCGGCGCGCGGGAGAGCTGGGACAGCGCGAGCACCGGGACCCCCAGCTCCTTGGCCAGGGCTTTCATCGCCCGGGAGATGTAGGAGATCTCCTGCTGGCGGTTCTCCACGTTCGTGGGTCCCTGCATCAGCTGGAGGTAGTCCACCACCACCAGGCCGATATCGTGCTCCGCCTTGAGCCGCCGGGCCTTGCTGCGCATCGCGAGGGGGGTGAGGGCCGCGGAGTCGTCGATCCAGATCGGGGCCGTCCCCAGGAGGCCGGCGGCCCGGGCCAGCTTGGGATAGTCGTCGTCCCGGAGCGCGCCGCGACGCAGGCGCTGGGCGTCCACCAGCCCCTCGGAGCAGAGCAGCCGCTGGACCAGGGCGTCCTTGGACATTTCGAGCGAGAAGATGGCCACGCCGATGTTGTGCTCGATGGCGGCGTGCTGGACCACGTTCAGCACCAGCGCGGTCTTCCCCATCGACGGCCGGGCCGCGATGATGACCAGGTCGGACTTCTGGAACCCGGCAGTCAGGCGGTCCAGGTCCGCGAACCCCGAGGGGACTCCGGTGACGGCGCCCGCCCCCGCCTGCAGCTGCTCGATCCGCTCCATGGCGGGCCACACCAGCTCCTTCAGCCGGCTGAACTCCTCCGACCGGCGGAGCTGCGCCACCTGGAAGACGCGATGCTCGGCGTTGTCCAGCACCTCGCTCGACTCGGAGCCCGAGTCGTAGACGTCCTGAATGATCTCGGTGGCTGCTTCCACCAGCCGGCGGAGCACCGCCTTGTCGCGGACGATCCTGGCGTGATACGTGACGTTCGCGGCGGTGGGCACCACGTCGATGAGGGCGCCGATGTACTCCATGCCGCCGATGCGGTCGAGATCGCCCCGGCGGGTCAGCTCCTCGCCCAGCGTGACGGGATCGATGACCTCGCGCTTCTCGGTGAGGCTCGACATCGCGCGGAAGAGCACGCGATGGGCCTCGCGATAGAACATCGTGTCGTCCAGCACCTCGACCGCCTGCAGCGCCGCGTCCTGCGACAGCATCATCGCGCAGAGCACGGCCTGCTCGGCTTCATTGCTCCAGGGCGGCTGGCGGCCGCCGAAGGTGCGGTCAGGCGTCGAGGAGACGGCGGGCGATGCGGACGTCATCCCAGGTCGGTTTCTTCCAATTCGGGTTTCGCAGCAGCGCGGCGGGGTGGTACGTCACCACCACGGGAATACCCCGGAAACGATGCACCCGATTCCGCATCGCGCCTAGGGCCTGTTTCGCATCGAGCAAACTTTGCGCCGCGGTGCCACCCATTGCCAGAATGACTTTCGGTCGTACCAGCTCGATCTGGCGCCAGAGGTACGGGAGACACGACGCGACTTCGTCGTACTGCGGCACGCGATTTTCCGGCGGCCGGCACTTCACGATATTGCAAATGTAGACCTGGTCCCGCGGCAGATCGATCGCCGCGAGAATCTTGGTGAGCAATTCTCCCGCCTGCCCCACGAACGGCTGGCCGGTTTCATCTTCTCTTCTGCCGGGCCCTTCCCCGACCACCACGAGACGTGCGGACTCGGCCCCATCACCGGGGACGGTGTTGATGCGCGTCTCGCACAGGCGGCACTTCTTGCACTCCTTGATGAGCGCCGCGACGGCGGCCAGGTTGGCGGCCTCGCGGATCGGGTCTTTGGTGAAGAGGTCGCCGGTGGGCGGATCGTAAACAATTCCCGGCGGCGGCAGGGGGGCATCACCCCCCGTTGACAACCCCGGGCTGACGCCCGGGGTTAGTTGAGGCTCTTCACCCGCGGCCTCACCTGACCCCGGGCGTAAGCCCGGGGTCTCCCGGGGCGGGAAAGACAGCCGCGCTCCGGTGTTTGTTGTACCTGACCCCGGGCGTAAGCCCGGGGAATCCTGGAGGGTGGCGGGCGCCGTGACCGGCAGGATCACCCCATCCGTCCCGAGCTTCCGCTGTTGTTCGAGGTAGGCCCGCGCGAGCGAGCGGGGGTCCCGGCCGGCCTGGCCGTCCCGGCCGCCCGTCACGAGAGCTTGGACTCCACCGCGTCGAGGATCCGGTCCGCTACTTCGCGCTTGGAGAGCAGCGGCAGGGACTGCACCTCTCCCTCGCGCGTGATGATGGTCACCTTGTTCGTGCTGACCTCGAATCCGGCCCCCGGCTCCGTGGCGTCGTTGAGGACGATCGCGTCCAGCTTCTTTTCCCGGAGCTTCCGCTCGGCGTGCTTCATCCCGTCCCCGGTTTCGAGCGCGAACCCGACCATCAGACATCCCTTCGGTCTCTTGAGTGACGCGAGGACGTCCGGCGTGGGGGCGAGCGCCAGCGTCAATTTGCCCTTCGCGCGCGGCCGCTTGGTCTTTTCCACCTTCGCCGGCTTGAAGTCAGCGGGCGCCGCGGCCATGAAGAGCGCCGAAGCGCCTCCCAGGACGCGCTGGACCTCGTTGCGGAGATCGTCGGTCGATTCAATGCGCACCACGGTGGCACCGGACGGTGGGGCCAGGTCGGTGGGACCGGCCACGAGCGTCACTACCGCCCCGCGCGCCAGTGCCGCCTCCGCCAGGGCATAGCCCATCCGTCCTGACGACGGATTCGTGATGACCCGAACGGGATCCAGGTGCTCCCGCGTCGGTCCGGCCGTCACCACGACGTGCCGGCCCCGCCAGGGGCCTGCCGGCGCCAGGATCCGCCGTACTTCGATCAGAATCGCCTCCGGCTCGGTCATGCGGCCGGGGCGTTCACTCGGGCCCTCCGCCAACGCGCCGACGTCCGGCCCCACGAAGTGCCACCCGCGCTCACGCAACGTCTGGAGGTTGGCCTGGGTGGCGGGATGCGCATACATCCCGTCATTCATCGCCGGAGCGGCGAGGATGGGCCCACTGCGGGCGACCAGCATGGAGGTGAGGAAATCATCGGCGAGCCCCTGCGCCGCGCGGGCAAGGAGCTGCGCGGTGGCGGGAGCGACGATGACGAGATCCGGATGCTTGGCGAGATCCACGTGGGCGAGCGCGCGGCCCGGCTCCCACAGGCTCGTGATCACTCTGCGGCCGGTGAGGGCCTCGAACGTGAGCGGCCGCACGAACTCGGTCGCCGCCTGCGTCATCACCACGTCCACCGCGGCCCCGTCTTCCGTCAGGTGCCGGGCCAGGATGCAACTCTTGTAGCAGGCGATACCGCCCGACACGCCGAGCACGACGTGGCGGCCGGCGAGCCGCATCAGCCTTCCTGGCGGCGCCGCCGCACCATCTTGAACTGCAGGTGCCCCTGCACCAGCTCCTGCAGGGCGCGGGTGGTGAGCTTCTCTTCGAATTCCACCGAGCGGTCCCGGGGGAACTCGTTGACGAATCGCGCGAACTTGGCCGCCACCAGCACGCCCAGATATTTGTTCTGGGTCTGGATGGCGACTTCCGACGGGGTGATGATCCGCATTGCTGCTCCTTATTCGGCCCCGCTCTGCTCCAGGGCCTCAGAGAGTCCGGTCAAGAACTCGTTCACGAGCGCTTGGTACTGCGGCGGCCGCTCCGGTACGTCCGTTCCGCCGCGGACGATGCTCGCCACCGCGCGCACCGCCAGGTCCAGCTGATCGTTCACGACGACGTAATCGTAAGTCTTCGATTCCAGCACTTCCCCGCGGGCGATCTCCAGCCGCTCCCGGATCTTCCCGATCCGATCGGTGCGCCGGAACGTCAGCCGGCTCACCAGGGCCCCCGCGCTCGGCGGGAGGATGAAGATGGCGACGGAGCCCGGTCGGGGGTATGCCCGCCGAACAGCCTGCGCGCCCTGGAGTTCGATGTCGAGCACCACGTGCCGTCCCGACGCCAGCACTCGGTCCACCTCGGCCTTCAGCGTCCCGTACCGCTCCCCCGCGTACACCGCCCACTCGAGGAACTCACCCCGCTCCAGGCGGGCGTCGAACTCGGCCGGGCTCAGAAAATGATACGCCTGGCCGTCCACTTCCCCGGCGCGCGCGGCACGCGTCGTGGCCGAGACCGAATATCCGAATTCCGCCGGCCAATCGGCGAGCAGTCGCTTCGCGATCGTCGTCTTGCCACCCCCCGACGGGGACGACAGCACCACGACCGTGGGTGTCACTCGAGATTCTCGAGCTGCTCCCGGAAACGCTCCAACTCACCCTTCATGGCGATCACCGTCTGCGTGATCTCGGCGTCGTTCGCCTTCGACCCCATCGTGTTCACTTCGCGGAGAAGCTCCTGCGCCAGGAACCCGAGCTGCTTCCCGACCGCCGCCGATCCCTTCAATGCCTCGCGGCACGCGGCCACGTGCGTCCGGAACCGCACCAGCTCCTCCGTGATGTCCACGCGGTCCGCCATCAACGCGATTTCGAGGGCCAGCCGCTGTTCGTCCACCCGCACGCCCGCGGCCAGCTCGGCCACGGAGGCTTTGAGCCGGGCCAACTCGGCGGTCAGACGCTGCGGGGCCCGGTGCTCGACCTTCGCCGCCCCCGCCTCCAGCGCGTCGAGCCGGCCCAACAGATCCTTGGCGAGCGCCTTCCCCTCCCGCTCCCGCATCGCCAGCACGTCCTTCGCCGCGGCTTCGACGATCGGCTGGATGTCCGCCCACTCGATGTTCGATGAGCCGGCTCCCCCGTTGCCGCCGGAGCGCAGGACTTCCGGATGACGTGCCACCAGTCCGACGTCGGGCTCCCCCTTCAGGCGGAGCTTCTTCTTGAGGGCGCGCATCGCGGCCACCACGGCACGCGCCCGGTCCAGGTCCACGGTGACGCCGTCCACGCCGGCAGGTGCTTCCACCCAGCGCGCCGACACCGCCACATGGCCGCGGTCCAGGAGCTGGCGCAGGCGCTCGCGCAACTCCCCCTCCGCGCCGGACAGCTCCCCGGGCAGCTTGAGCTGCGGGTTATAGTAGCGGTGATTCACGGTGCGGATGTCGATCCGCAGCCGCCCTCCCGCCACCGCCCCATCGGCGGAACCGAACCCCGTCATGCTTCGTGGCACAGTCTTGAAAGCTACCCGGGGAGCCGATCGTTGGTCAATTATTGAAGGTCCAGCGGACTCCGTACACCTGCACGTTCTTGGGGTAGTTGGTCCCCACCACGTACTGCGACCGCATGTAGTTGTTGTTGCGGATCTGCCAGAAGACCACGACGCCCGCGATCTGCATTTCGAGGTTCGTCTCGGTGAACGCCGCGCCATGCACCGGTTGCTGGCCGGAGGCGTCGATGCCGCCCAGGGGAGAGCGGCTCCACGACTCGGCGGCATACTCCGCGCGCAGGCGGAAGATGCCGCTCCGGAACACCCGCCAGAACCTGGAGTCGAAGGTCAAGGAGTAGCGCCCATGGGTGGGGGGCATGAAGGCCCCTCCGCCCACCCGGGGCTGATAGTACCAGCCCGAGAGCGTGAAGCCGGGATAGGGCCTGACGCTGGCCTGGAAGGTCGCGACCGTCGTGCGAGGGGTCGGGGGCAGCGACGTGACGGCTGGGACTCCCTCGGCAAACCCGATGGGTCGGAACGGGTCGAGCTGCGCCCCGCCGACTTCGACGGATGCGAACTTCGAATCCCAGCGCACCGCGCCCGAAAGATCCACCGTGGTCTGCACCGAGTCGTGCACGAGCGTGGGCGCCTGGAGGTCCCGGGCCCAGGCAGCATCGCCCCGCAGGGAGAACCCCAGCGGCAGTGTGACCCCCGCCGAGCCGTGGGTGCGGGTGCCGTGGCGCCCGCCGCCGTACGCGGAGTGGCGGGCATCGGCCGCGAGTGTGATCCACGGGAGCGGCAGCCAGGAGGCCCGCCCATCGAATCGAAGGGGCCAGTCGCGGTCCGAGAGCGTCGCCGTCAATCCCAGGGCCGCCGTGGGGCTGGTCTCCGAGATATCGAACTGGTCCTGCCACAGCGAGCGGTCCACCTGCAGGGCCGTGTCGCCGCCGACGGTCGTCGCCGAGAGGGCGGTCTGCACCTTGAACCCCAGCCCGTCATCCCGGGTGGCATAGTACGCGCGCAGCATCGCGTCGGACCGCTTCTGCTTCCAGTGGTGGGTGGCGAGCGCGGTGTCCACGACTCCTTGCGTCTGCGGGCTGCGCTCCCAGCTCGAAGTGATCAGCTGATACGTCGCTCCATAGTGGGGGCTCGGGATGTATTCGCCCTTGAGCCACAGGTCCACGGAGTTGAACGGCGTCGTGGTGTTGCCGGGGTCGCCATTCGTGTTGTTGTAGTCGGCGCCGACGGAGAGGCCGAACCCCGAGAGCCAGCGCTTGGCGAAGCCGCCGCGGTATCCGGTGGTCGAGAACTGCCCCGTCTTCACGTCCACTTCGGTGGTGGCGAAGGTCGACCGCTGCCGGGTGGAGACGAGGTAGACACGCAGCGAACCGGGGAGCACCTGCACCTCCACCCGCTCCATGGGGCCGAGCGGGAGGCGCGCGGGATCGAGCCACACGGAATCCCGGCCGGCCGGCAGATACGGCACGCCGTCCAGATAGACCTCGAGCGCGGCCGGTCCCCGTCCCGCGTAGATCACCGGCTCGGCGGCGCCATAGAACCCGGAGCGCGCGACGAACACGCCCGGGATGTGATCGAGCAGGTCCGACAGGGTGACGATGTTCGAGAAGACCAGTGAGTCGTGCGGGAATACATACCGGTCGCCGCGCGGCAAGGCCCCGCTCGGCACCGTCGTCGGCATCACCGGCAAGTAGTGCGGGACGGTATCCTTCGCCGTCGTATCCTTCTTCGGAGCGAGCGTGTCCGGTGGAGTCGTGTCCCCGGGCGCGCGGGCGCCGACGGTATCCGCCGGTGGGGGGGGCCGCACCGGCTTGCGAGTGGTGTCACTCTGTGCGCGAAGGGGCGTCGTCGCGACCAGCGCCGCGACGACAAGCAGCGCGAGTTTTACGCGCCGGCTCGACGTAGCACGAACTCGGAGAAGAGGCGCACGCCCACCCCGGTGGGTCCCTTGGTCTGATGGGGTGCCTCGCCGTCGGTGTAGGCCGTCCCCGCGATGTCCAGATGGACCCACGGGTAGCCATCGACGAACTCCTTCAGGAACCACCCCCCTGCGATGGTTCCGGCACCGCGCCCGCCCGAATTCTTCACGTCCGCAATCTCCGACTTGAGGAGATCGTGATACTCCTCCCAGAGCGGAAAGGGCCAGCAGCGTTCTCCGGCCCGCTCCCCCGCCGCCTGCACCTCGGCCATCAGGGCATCGTCGTTGCCCATGAGGCCGGTGGCCTGGGAGCCCAGGGCGACCGTCACCGCGCCGGTGAGCGTCGCGGCGTCGATCACGGCCGCCGGCTTGAGCCGCTTCACGAACCAGAGGGCGTCGCACAAAATGAGCCGCCCTTCGGCGTCGGTATTGATGATTTCGATGGTCTTGCCGGAGTAACTCGTGATCACGTCGCCCGGCTTCACCGCGGTGCCGGAGGGAAGGTTCTCCGTCGCCGGGATGACGCCCACCACGTTGAGGGCGGGCTTCAGACCGCCCAGGGCCTCGAAGGTGCCGAGGACGGCGGCGGCGCCCGACATGTCGTACTTCATCTCTTCCATGCTCGCGGCGGGCTTGATGGATATCCCGCCCGAATCGAAGGTCACGCCCTTTCCCACGAGCACCACCGGCGCGGCGCCTTTCGCGCCGCCATGGTACTCGAGCACGATGAACCGCGGCTCCTGCGCGGAGCCTTGCGACACGGCGAGCAATGCCCCCATGCCCTCCCGCGTGATCGCGGCCAGGTCCATGGTCGTCACGATCTGCCAGTTCTTCTTCGCCACCTCGCGGGCCTGTTCGGCCAGGAACGACGGCGTGCACTTGTTGCCCGGGAGCATCTGGAGCCAGCGGGTGAAACGCGCGCCCTCCGCGATGGCGGCCCCGACCGCGCGCCCCGCTTCGACGTCCTTCTGCTCGGCCGAGTTGGCGACGATGACCACGGCATCCACTTCAACGCGCGGGTCCTCGG
>DATBCM010000184.1:0-3709 GCA_036270455.1 Gemmatimonadales bacterium
GTTCCTGTACGTCCGGGAGGACCTGCTGGACCGTGTCCATCGCACGCACTGGAGCTATGAGTCGGCTCCGGATGCGGACATCCATCAGTCGCCGTTCGACCCGCAGCACGGGCAAGTGCTGACCTATATCCCCGGGACCACGGCGGCGGAGTGCTTCCAGCTCGGGACGATGGACTACACGGCCCTCGCCGCGCTCGGCGTGTCCATTCCCTACATCCAGTCCCTCGGCGTCGAGAACATCCAACGGCACCGCCAGCCGATGATCGACAAGTTGCAGCAGGAGCTGCCGCGGCTGGGGTTCACCCCACAGACCCCGGTGGGCAGCACCTCGCCGATCGTGACCTTCGCCCATCACGACGCCGAGGGGATCATGAAGAAGCTTCAGAAGGCTCAGGTGGAGGTGCGCGTGGCGCCGTACTGGATGCGCATCGCGCCCTCAGTCTATAACGACATCCACGATGTGGACCGCTTGCTGGAGGCTTTGAGCTGACATGGAATTCGATTTGGAAGAAACCGTCACGATCTTGGAGCGGACGCCGGCGGTGGCGCGGGAGCTCCTGCACGGCCTGCCCGAGCCCTGGAGCGCTGCGAATGAGGGACCCGACACGTTCAGCCCGTTCGACGTGATCGGGCACTTGATCGACGGTGAGGAGACGGACTGGATCCCGCGCATCAAGATCATTCTGGCACAGGGCCCTGACCGCCGGTTCGTGCCGTTCGACCGGTTCCGCTCGAAGGGTGCCGCGGAGACGCTGGGACGGCGCCTCGACCGGTTCGCGTCGCTTCGAAAGGCCAATCTCGGCTTATTGAGGGACCTCAAGGTCAAGTCTGAGCAGCTGACGCTTACGGGTGAGCATCCGGAGCTCGGGACCGTGACGCTGGCACAGCTGCTTGCGACCTGGGCGGTGCACGACCTCACGCATCTCGCCCAGATCACGCGAGTGATGGCGAAGCAATACAAGGCGGCGATCGGTCCCTGGGTGAAGTATCACCCGCTTCTGACGCGATGACTCAACCTCCTTCGGGCCAGACACCGACCCTTATTCCCCCAAAGCTTGCCAATTTTGGCTTCTGAGGAGGCAAGAGTGTTTCGTGCATCTCGCAGGGTTGCATTCCTCGCCGTGGCGTGCGTGTCGATCGCACGGCCGGTCCGGGCTCAGAGACTTGACCAGGGGATCACTCCCGCCTCGGTCCCTTTTCGACGGACTGCTGCAAGAGAAAACCCACTCGCCCCCATCTTTTCCAGTAACCCATCGGACCACCGATGGGAGGGATTCGCCATCGGCGCCGTGGTCCTCGGAGTGGGGGGAGCTATCGCTGGGAGCCAGTTGTGCCACTTGAGCGACAGTGCCAATCAGCATTGCGCTCGAACAGCCATTGGACTGGGCCTTCTCGGGGCCTTTGCCGGAGGCATCACTGGTGGCCTGATCGGTGGGTCGATTCCGAACGCGCCGTCAGGTTCGTAAAGGGTCGCCCCGCGTAATTTCGCACCACCGGGCGGCGATCCGCCTACCTCACGCGGCCCGCGGTTCTATACCCTGTTCCGATGCTCGCACGCGTGCGCTCCGCGGCGGTCCTCGGGATCGACGCCTACCTGGTCGACGTCGAGACCGATATCGCCAACGGGCTCCCCACCTTCGTCACCGTGGGGTTGCCGCAGGGGGCGGTGCGGGAGAGCAGGGACCGCGTCTACTCGGCGATCGCCAACACCGGCTACCTGTTCCCCCTCAAGCGCTGCACCATCAATCTCGCCCCCGCCGACATCCAAAAGTCGGGCTCGGCCTTCGACCTCCCGATTGCCCTCGGTATCCTCGCGGCGACCGAACAAATTTCCCCGGAACGCCTCGCCAAGATCGCTGTCCTCGGTGAGCTCGGTCTCGAGGGCGCCATCAGACCGGTGCGCGGCGCCTTGCCGGTCGCGCTCGCGGCGCGGACGGCCGGCCTCGACGCGCTGATCCTGCCCCAGGAGAACCTCCCGGAGGCCGGAGTCGTCAGTGGACTCCAGGTGTTCGGGGCCGCGACACTTGCCGGAATCGCGGACTACCTGGATGGCCGGGGCGAATTGCTGAAGGCGTCCGTGGATGTGGACCGGCTGTTCGAGGAGCGGGCACGTGACGACGTGGACTTCTCGGACGTGAAGGGACAGCAACATGCGAAGCGGGCCCTCGAGGTGGCCGCGGCGGGGTCGCACAATCTATTAATGGTGGGTCCTCCCGGATCGGGAAAAACCATGCTCGCCCGGCGACTCCCGACCATCCTGCCCAAGATGAGCCTCGACGAGGCGCTCGAAACCACCAAGATCCACTCGGTCGCCGGGGCGCTCCCCCTCGGCGAATCCCTGGTCGCGCGGCGTCCCTTTCGCGCGCCCCACCACACGATTTCGGATGCCGGGTTGATCGGGGGCGGATCGTACCCGCGTCCCGGCGAGGTCTCGCTGGCCCACGGCGGCGTCTTGTTCCTGGACGAGCTCCCCGAATTCCGGAAGAACGTGCTCGAGGTCCTGCGCCAGCCGATGGAGGATGGACTGGTCACCATCGCCCGCGCGGCCATGAGTCTCTCCTATCCCGCGCGGTTCATGCTGGCCGCCGCCATGAACCCGTGCCCCTGCGGCTATTTCGGCGATCCGCATCACACGTGCTCGTGTGCGCCCCAGGTAGTGCAGCGGTATCTGGCCCGGGTGTCGGGTCCGCTGCTCGACCGCATCGACATCCACCTCGAGGTGCCCGCGGTGAAATATCAGGCACTCGCGGAGCAGGGGCGGGGGGAGCCGAGTGAGGCGATCCGGGAGCGGGTTGACCGGGCGAGGGGGTTACAGCGGGAGCGCTTTGCGAGCCGCCCGGGGATCTATGCCAACGCGCACATGGCGCCGCGCGACCTGCGGGCCCACTGCCGCGTCTCGGCCGGGGCCGACGCGCTCTTGAAGACCGCCATCACCCGCCTGGGTCTCTCGGCGCGCGCGTACCACCGGATGCTCAAGATCGCGCGGACCATTGCGGACCTGAGCGGCAAGGCCGCGCTCGAGCCCGCCCACGTGAGTGAAGCGATTCAATACCGGACGCTGGACCGCCGGGCGGCCGCATGAGGCGGAAGGGCAACGTCACGGATTGACGTGGCCGGGGGCCAGGGCGCAGCGAGTACGCCGCTGGCGCCTTCGGGGTCGAGGGGTCCGCCGAACAGCAGCCCCTGACCGAGCTCACATCCGAAGGCGATCAAGCGCTCGCGTTGCGCGACCGACTCCACACCTTCCGCGATAACGCGGAGACCCAGGGTTCCCGCGAGATCGACGATGGAGCGAACGATCGCGAGGTCCCGGCGACGGGCGCCCATCCGGTGAACGAACGAATGGTGCACCTTGATCCCTTGCAGTTGGAACCCGGCGAGGCGGCTCAGGGAGGAGTACCCCGTCCCGAAGTCGTCCATGTAGATGTCGACTCCCAACCCCCGCAGCCCGCGGAGGAGGCCCGCCGAGGCGTTCGTACTCTCGGTGAGCACGGTCTCCGTCAGCTCGATGACCAGCAGGTTCGCAGGGAGGCCCGTCGTCTGGAGGGCCGTCCGCACGTCGTCCACAATGCCGGGATGCCCCAGCTGCCGGGGAGAGAGGTTCACGCCGAGCCGCACCGGCCCCGCCTCGGGGAAGCGGACCTGCCAGCTGCGGGCCAAGCGGCACGATTCCCGGAGCACCCAGCTCCCGATCGGGACGATGAGGCCG
>DATBCM010000185.1:0-3460 GCA_036270455.1 Gemmatimonadales bacterium
CGTACATGGTGCCGAGCGGCGTCTCGACGCGGCGGGTAGTGCCGCGGAGGAGGTCGGGACGCGAGCGCTTGGCGCGGCGCTGGAGATTCTCGGCCTCGGCGTCGTGCAGCTGGGCGCGGGTCCGCTCCAGCTCCGCCTCGAGCTCGGCGATGCGCCCTGCGGTCTCGGCCGCCTCATTCCGCGTGCCGGACTCGGCGGCATGCTCCTGCACCTTCTTGGCGGTGGTGCCGGTCGACAGCACCTGGCCTTCGCGCGCGCCGTCGCGATACACGGTCACGCCCTTGCAGCCGAGCTTGAACGCGTCGCGGTAGATCTTCTCGACGTACTCCTCGGTGGCGTCGTTCGAGAAGTTGCAGGTCTTGGAGATCGCCGAATCGGTGAACTCCTGGAACGCGGCCTGCATCTGGATGTGCCATTCGGGCGTCACGTCGTGGGCGGTGACGAACGTCCGCTGCCACTTGGCCGGTACGGCGTCGAAGTGGATGTTCCCCGCCTCGGCGATCTTCCGCATGAGCTCTTCGGAGTACCAGCCCTCGCGCTTGGCGATGGCGACGAACTGCTCGTTGACGTCGGGCATCAGCGCGCCCGCCTGGTTCCGGAGGAAGGCAACGGCGAACAGCGGCTCGATCCCGGACGAGCACCCCGAGATGATCGAAATGGTGCCGGTGGGAGCCACGGTGGTGAGGTTGCAGTTCCGGATCTTCCGCAGGGGCCGGACCCGCTCGCCCTCGGGCCCGCGGGCGCAGGTGGCGTCGGGTCCCCAGATGGACTTCTCCCACTCGGCGAAGGGGCCGCGCTGCTGGGCGAGCTTCTCCGACGCGGCGAGCGACTCCTCCTCGATGAACGCCATCATCTGCTTGCCGAGGGCCACCCCTTGGTCCGAGTTGTAGGGGACGCCGAGCTCCACCAGGAGATCGGCCCAGCCCATGACGCCCAGGCCCACGCGCCGGATCCGCTTGGCCAGGTCGTCGATCTCGGGCAACGGGTACTTGTTGGCGTCGATGACGTTGTCGAGGAAGTGCGTGCAGAGGTGGACCACCGTCCGCAGGCGGCCCCAGTCCACGTCCCCGTTCTTGACGAACAACCCGAGATTGATGGAGCCCAGGTTGCACACGTCGTACGGCAGCAGGGGCTGCTCGCCGCAGGGGTTGGTCGCCTCGTAGCTGCCGAGGTGTGGAACCGGATTGTAGTAGTTGGCGCGGTCGATGAAGTACACGCCGGGCTCGCCGGTCTGCCACGCCCCGTGCACGATCTTGCGGAAGACATCCCGCGCTTCGAGCTGACCCACGACCTTCTTGGAGCGCGGGTGGATCAGGTCGTAGCTGGTCCCCGCCTCCACCGCCTGCATAAACGCGTCGGTGACCGCCACTGAGATGTTGAAGTTGGTGACCTGGGTCAGGTCTTCCTTGCAGGTGATGAAGTCCATGATGTCGGGATGGTCGACACGCAGGATGCCCATGTTGGCCCCGCGGCGCGTGCCACCCTGCTTCACGACGTCGGTGGACGCGTCGTAGAGCTTCATGAACGAGACGGGACCCGACGCCACGCCCATGGTGGAGCGGACCACGTCGTTCTTGGGACGGAGCCGGGAGAACGAGAACCCCGTGCCGCCGCCCGACTGGTGCACCAGCGCCATGGCGCGCAGCGTGTCGTAGATGCCGCTCTTTCCGTTGGAGAGGGCGTCCTCGACGGGGAGCACGAAGCAGGCGGACAGCTGACCGAGGGGGCGGCCGGCGTTCATCAGCGTGGGCGAATTCGGCATCCAGACCCGCGTCGCCATCAGCTCGAAGAAGGTCTCGGCCAGCGCGGCCACGGCCTTCTCCGAGGCGCCGTAGGTGGCGTCGGGAGCGGCGATGGTGCGGGCCACGCGCCAGAAAAGGTCTTCCGCCTTTTCGGTGGGCTGGCCGGCATCGTCCTTGACGAGGTACCGCTTCTCGAGCACGGTGAGGGCGTTGGCGCTCAAGTCGAGCGCGCCTTTGCGGGAATTGGAAGCAGTCATGCGGGCTCGTCCCTCACGGTATGAGCGTTACACAGAGCCTTAGGCGCTGAGAAGGTTGAAGGCGGCGTGCGCTCGGTGGAATCAGAAGCGCGGAGGCCCAAGGTAGGCGGGTCCATACGCCGGAGCAAGTTCTCACAACACCTTCGACAACATCGCGGGTCTTGACAATCAACATCACAAATGTGCCTTACTGATTTTTCAGGAGCGGGAACCTCCCGCTCCGGTGACGTACCGCCTCCGCCACGTAGTGTTCCCAGGTCCCCCGGACGCGGGCGGTGAGCGCCTCGTCCACCTGCCGCACCACGCGGCCCGGCACGCCCATCACGAGCGACCGCGGCGGGATCACCATCCCTTCCCGCACCACCGCGCCCGCGGCGATCACACTCCCGCTCCCGACCACCACGTCGTTGAGCAGAACGCTGCCCATCCCGATCAGGCAGTCGTCCTCGATGGTGCACCCGTGAATGATGGCCCGGTGGCCGATCCCCACCCGGGCCCCGATGCGGGCCGGCTTCCCTTCATCTACATGAACAATGGTCCCGTCCTGAACGTTCGAGCACTCGCCCACCACGATCGGAGCCATGTCCGCCCGCAGGACGCACCCGTACCAGACGCTGGACTTGGGCCCCAGGGTGACGTCCCCCAGCACCGTGGCGCCGGGAGCGATGTAGGAGGAAGGGTGGAGGCTCAGTTCGGCCTTCTGGGTACGAACGGCTGCTGGACCCAAGCATCCACCGGCGTGCCGGCTTTGAGGGCGGGGGTCCAGACGATGGACTTCGACATCTCCATGGCCTTGGTCGTGATGCTGTCCACATTGGAGGGTGAGAACAACCGGGACTCGAGGGTCTGGCCTTCGGGCGACACGTGGATGTACAGGATGGCGAGCCGCGGCACTTCGGGGGCGTCCGCCGGCAGATTGATGAAGGTGGCGACGGTGGGCCGCGGCGGCGTGTCGAAGCACTCTTTCCGACGATTGTACTCGGGTCCCGGCTCGGCGCAGATCACCGCCAGGGAGGGGGCCGGCTTCGGCTTGGCCGGCGTGGTGGGCGTGCCGGCCGGCGGGGCATGCGTCGTGTCGTGCTTCGTCGTGTCCGGGGCGCCGCCGGGAACGGCGCCGGCCAACCCGGTCGTGTCTTTGGTCGCGAGGGTCGTGGTGAAGCTCGCGATCACGAGATCGTCGAGCGAGAGCGTGAAGGCGAGCATCCAGCCGGCGACGATCGCCGGGATGATCAGCGGCAGCGTCACCATCAGGAACGCGCGCACCGGATCGCAGCCGAGGTCCATCGCGGCTTCCTCGAGACTCTTGTCGAGCGAGCCGAGCCGCGACTGCACCACGACCGCGACAAAGCACATGGTGAGCGTGGTGTGGGCAATGGTCACCGTCCAGAAGCCGCGCTCGGCGTCGAGTGCGACGAACAGGAGCAAGAGCGACAGCCCGGTGATGACTTCGGGCATCACCAG
>DATBCM010000186.1:0-2703 GCA_036270455.1 Gemmatimonadales bacterium
ACGTCGGGCACGACCGGGGACCCCAAGGGCGTGATGCTCACGCACGACAACCTGTACAGCAACGTCGCGGCGTGCGTCCACATCCTGCCGATCTCGGATCAGGATGAGTGTCTGTCAATGCTCCCGCTCTCACACGTGTACGAGCGCATGGTGGACTACACCATGTGGATGGCGGGCGTCGTGATTAATTACGCCGAGTCGTTCGACAAGGTGGCGCAGAACCTCCGGGAGACGAAGCCGACGATCGTGCTGTCGGTGCCTCGTCTGTACGAGAAGGTGTACGCCAAGGTGATCGAGGGCGCCTCGAAGAGTCCCCTGAAGCACGCGATCTTCAACTGGTCCAAGAAGGCGGGGGACCGCTGGGCGACGCACCGTCTCTCAGGCGTAAAGATCCCCCTCGGCATTTCGATCATGCACGGGGTCGCGGACGCGCTCGTCTTCAAAAAGGTGCGCGCGGCCACCGGGGGACGGCTCAAGACTTTCATTTCCGGAAGCGCCCCGCTGTCCGCGGACGTGGCGTTGTTCTTCTTCGCCTGCTCGCTGCCCATTCTCGAAGGGTACGGGCTGACCGAGACCTCTCCGGTGCTCACACTCAACCCTCCTGAGAAGCCGAAGCTCGGCACCGTCGGAACGGTGATTCCGGGGGTGACCCTGAAGATCGCGGCCGACGGCGAGATCCTGGCGCAGGGCCCGAACATCATGCAGGGCTATTTCAACCTGCCGCAGGAAACGAAGGAAGCGCTCGCGGACGGGTGGTTTCACACGGGCGACATCGGCGAGATCGACTCCGAGGGCTATCTCAAGATCACGGACCGCAAGAAGGACATGATCAAGACCGCGGGCGGCAAGTGGGTGGCGCCCCAGCCGATCGAAAACGCGGTCCGGACGAACAAGTACGTCGCGAGCGTCGTGTTGCTCGGCGACAAGCGCAAGTTCCCACTCCTGCTCGTGGTGCCGAACTTCGATCAGCTCGAGGCGTGGGCGAAGTACCGGAAGATCGCCTACCAGTCACGCGAGCAGCTCATCACGCTGCCCGACGTGAAGGCGAAGATGGAGCGGGAATGCATCGGGACGCTTTCGGATCTCCCGCGATACGAGATGCCGAAGAAGGTCGCGCTCCTGGCGCACGACTTCACGATCGAATCGGGGGAGTTGACGCCGACGCTGAAGATCAAGCGGCGGGTGGTCGAACAGCACTTTGAGAAGGAAATCACGGCGGCCTACGCCGAGGCAGACCCTCTGGCAGCCGCGGTAGAAGGTTAGGACTAACCGCCTAACCGCCTAACCGTCTAGTTTCTCTCCGACCCATAGGCCCTGCCCTGCCGCCAGGCGACTGACGCCGGCGATCTCCGGCACCTGCTCGCTCTCGATCACCAGGCGCCGTCCCTTCAGCAAGATCCGCTTCGCTTCTCCCAGCCATTTCGACGTCCCGACCTCCGCGCCCATCACGACACCGCGGGCGATCGAGCTTCTCAGGGGAATGGTGTGCTCGGAGCGGAGGAGCGAGAGGATCGGGAGCTCTTCGGCGTCCAGAGGCGGATTGATGCCGACGAAGTGGACGCCGCCCATCAGGGCCGCGAGCCCCACTGCGTAGCGGACGGCGGATCCCACGAGGACGACGTAGCCGCCGGGGCCGGAGAGGTCGAGCAGGGCTTGGACGGTCAGCGGGTCGGCGGTGGAGAAGGGCGGCGCATGGTGCGTGGAGATCCCGCCGAATTCCACCACCCCTTGCACGATTTCGTACTCCTTGTGGCAGACGGGGCAGCCGAGGAGCCCAGTCGCCACCATCCGTCCGGACATCTCGACGGTGGAGAGCACCAGGAACTCTTCCTGGTGTTTCTCGGGGCAGCGGAGCATCTCGGTCAGCTCAATGTGCATCGGGACGAAACTCTACCCAGGTGAGCTTGCCAGGTCCGACCTTCACGGTCCGGTAGACCTTCTTCCCCTCGATCTCGACGCCCATCGTGTACTCGCCGGCCGGCACGTCCCCGATCGCGAAGTGCTCGTGATAGGCCGGGTCCTGGTGGTTTTTGGGGCCGTAAGTCTCGACGTACGAAAGCGGCGTCTCCTGAGGCTCGGGCTTTACGAGACCGTAGATGCGTGCCTGCTGGACCGGCTGGCCTTTCGAGTCCCACACCTGCCCCGCCACGACGCCCGTCCCCGGCATCGGCTGGATCCACAACTCCGGATTCACATTGAAGGGCGGGTAGCGGACGTCCGAGTCCACGATCTTGCTCGAGTCCGTGGTCGGGGCGACATGCACTTCCAGATGGAGGTGGTCGTTGGTCGCTCGGCCGGTGTTGCCCACGAGGGAGATGACGTCACCGGCTTTGACCCGGTCGCCGGCCTTCACGAGAAGCTTCGAGTTGTGGTAGTAGACGGAGAACACGAAGCCCGAGTCGGGTGGGTTAACCCCGGGGCCATGCCCCGGGGTTAACGCGAACCGCCGGTCGTGGCGGATGGCCACCGTGTTCGCCCCCGCCTCTGCCTTGCCCGCGTACACCACCACTCCGTCGCCGATGGCGTGCACCGGCGTCCCGTCGGGGTTGTTGAACTCGACGCCCTGATGCGCCTGGAAGTTGCCGCCCATGGTCGAGCCGAAGCGGTAGGTCTGGTCGATGTACGGCTGGTCAGCGAGATCCATCGGGCGACGGAACCAAGTGTGCCGGAGCGCCGTAGGAGCCACCGTGGGTCCAGCCAGGA
>DATBCM010000187.1:0-2106 GCA_036270455.1 Gemmatimonadales bacterium
CACCCTGGGGACGATCACCACGGGGACCGGCACGCAGGCTGGGTGGACCGCGAGCATCACGAACCTGAACACCCCGACGTCCTGCGCGATCTACATCGGCGCCGTGACGCCGACCGCTCCTGCGACCTCGGCCAGCTCGGAAGGCGCGCCCGTCTGCCAGTAAACAGCTAGGCGCTTAGGCGCCTAGGCGTTCAGTTTGGGCCCGGATTGCCATGAGGCGGTCCGGGCCCTGTTGTTTTATGGAACACCCGTAAGGCCACCGTCAGACAGGCCCGCTACGTTGACCGATGACCGGCCCGGTTCCGGGCATTTCCCTCATCGTACCAGTCCGCAACGGTGCGGATTTTCTTCCCGGTACGCTCCGGGAGCTGCGAAGTTTTCTGCAGCGAGATCCCGACGCCGAAGTCGTGTTGGTGGACGACGGGTCGGAGCCGCGTGCCGCGAAGCTGCTCGCTTCCTTCGCGTGCGATCAGCCGCACGTCATCCTCCTCGTCAACGAAGTGAATCGCGGGAAGGGCGCGGCCGTGGCCAGGGGGATGCTGGCGGCGCGGGGACGGTATCGCGTGTTCACCGACGCCGACCTGGCCTATCCGCTGGATCAGCTCCCTGCCATTGGCGCTGCGCTCGACGCCGGTCACGACGTGGCCGTCGCGTGCCGGGTTCTCCCACAGTCCCGGTACCTGATGAGCCCGACGTTCTTTCACTATCTCTACACCCGCCACCTCATGAGCCGGTGGTACAACGCATTGGTGCGCTGGACGCTCCTCCCAGGCATCCTCGATTCGCAGGCCGGCCTGAAGGGATTCAGCGCCCGGGCGGCCGGGATCATCTTCCCTCGCGTGACGGTTCCGGGGTTCGGATTCGACGTAGAGGCGCTATTGATCGCCCGGCGTCACGAGTTGAAAACGGTGCAGGTGCCGGTGCACTTCCGTTACGACTCGGAGCCCACGACCGTGCGTCTTGCCCATGACGGCGGCACACTCCTCACCGACCTGGTGCGGATCCGCTGGAATGATCTACGAGGCCGCTATCGCTGAGCGGCGCGTGGTCATCAACGCCGATGACTTCGGTCTCACCGACGGCGTGACGCGGGGCATCCTCGAAGCCTACCGCGCCGGCGCGGTGACGGCTGCCTCGATGTTCGCCAACGCGCCTGGATTCGCGTCGGCGCTGGCGGCGGCACACCAGGCGCCGGCGCTCGAGCTCGGGCTCCACTTCAACGTCACAGTCGGCAGACCGGTGGCTCGTGCCGGGGAGGTCGCGACCCTCTGCGACGCCCATGGCCGGCTTCTTCCGTTAGGGCACCTCGTCAGGCGTGCCCTGGCGGGCCGGGTTGCCTCGGGGGACGTTGCCCGCGAATGCCGCGCCCAGCTGGAGCGCCTGCGCTCGCACGGCATCGCCGTCACGCACCTGGACAGTCATCGCCACGTCCACGTCCTCCCAGGCATCTGGCCTGGGGTATCCGCCGTCAGTGCGGAGGAGGGGCTGGCACTCCGCGTGCCCGTCGAGCCCCTTGCCGGGGGACGCGCGTCCGCCAAGCTCGCGGTTCGGTTGGCGCACTGGGCCGCGGCCCGCAGGGAAAGGCATGCGCGCCCGGCGCGGCACTTTCGCGGCATCGGCCTCTTGGGGGCGTGGCGGTACGCGGAGGCGCTTTTGCGAATCCTCGATGAGCTGCCGCCGGGGGGGACCGAAATCATGGTCCACCCGGGGTACGTCGACGCCGAGTTAGTGGAGTGGGATGGGTACGTGCAGGACCGCGAGTGCGAGCTGGTCGCATTGCGGTCACCCCAGGTGCTGACGCGGCTGACCCGCGGGGACTTCACGCTGGGGCGATTCGGCGATTTGTGAGACGGTACCGCCAGAGATCCATCTGGATGCCGGCCCAGCAAATACAACACGGGACGGCCTGAACCGAGTAGGCTCGCAGTACGTCGTGACGATAGTGCCAGGGGACGAGAGACGTCGCGACCAGGGACACGAGCACCAGGGTCACGATCGCCAGCCCTACCCGCCACGCCCCTTCCTCCGTCACCGCCCAGATTCCGATCCCCGCCGTCGCGATCACATACGATGGTGATTCGGCCTGATGATTGAAGATCACCACGA
>DATBCM010000188.1:0-3152 GCA_036270455.1 Gemmatimonadales bacterium
TCGCCTGGAGTGCCGAGCGCTTCGACGAGGCGCCGGAGATCGTGAACCTTTTTGACGAGAAGGCCGCCACGCGCCGGGCGATCCTCGAGAAATTCCGGGCGGCCGGATGGCGGGGGCGGATGGTGTGGATGCCCATTCCCGTCTTTGCCGGCCTGTTCTCACTCGCTCGGATCCTGATCGGCGCGTTGAAGGGCCACCGGCCCGCGCGTCTCGACAGCTGGTCGATCCTCCGGCCCCGCCGCTTCAAGGGTGCGGTCGCCACGTGGGTGCTCGCCCGGGCGTTGGAGCCCGCGCCGGCGCCACTGCCCGTGGGACACGAACAACCGCGATGACCTCGGCCGCGCCGGTCTTCCCCGATTTCCCCCGCCAGGCGTTGGCGGTGGGCGCCGGCAATCGCCAAGTGGTCTACACACCGGTGGTGCCGGCGCCACCCTGGAGTCTGGGGCTGGCCAGCGCCGCACTCTACATCATGACCGCCGTCGGACGGGTGCAGGATGTCTTCCCCGCACTCTCGCCGTTGCACCTCGCGCTCGTGTCCTCGGCTTTCGCGATCGTCTGCGTCGCCCTCGATCCAGGGGCGCTCTCACGCATCAACGTCGCCTTCGGCTTCGGCACGTCATGGTGCGTACTCGGCATCCTGGTCTGGGCTGTACTCGGCGTTCCGACGTCCCTCTGGCCCGGAGGCTCGGTCGACATTCTGCGGACCATCTTCATCAAGGTGGCGCTGATGTACTTCGTCCTGGTGGGGTCGGTGCGGCACCCCCGGGACGTTCAGCGGCTGGTGGGCGCATACGTCGGATCGGTGATGATATACGCGGTCATGGTGCTGATCCGGTTCCACGGAGACCCTGATGCGATCCGCATCCGGGGCCTGTACGACTATGACTCGAATGACTTCGCGACGCTCGTCGCGAGCACGGTGCCACTCGCCCTGCATCTGGCGGTGAAAAAGGGATGGCGAATTCCCCGGGTGGTGGGGATCGGTGGTCTCCTGTGTCTGCTCCTGGCGTTCATCTGGGCCAACTCGCGAGGCGGGTTTCTCGCCTTGCTGGCCGCCGGACTCGTCGTCCTGATCGGGTATCGCGTCGTGGCAGCCCCGGCCCGCATCGGTGTGGCCGTCGCGGCCGTGCTGGTCTTCGCGCTGGCCGCCGGTCCCTCGTTCTGGACCCGCATGAACACCATCACCACGGCGGACCAGGACTACAACATGACCTCCTCCGAAGGACGCTGGCAGCTGTGGGAGCGCGGCATGGGCTACATGGAGGCCCGGCCGGTGTTCGGCGTCGGCATCGGCGGGTTCCCGTCAGCCGAAGGAACGCTGTCGGAAGGGTCGCGGCAGGCACGAGCCCACGGGAAGGGTGAGAAGTGGTCGGAGCCGCACAACAGCTTCGTGCAGATCGGGGCCGAGCTCGGCGTGCCCGGGCTCTTGCTCTTCCTGGCCATGCTGTGGACCGCAGTCCGTGGGCTCCGGGCGTCCTCGGATCCCGGACTGGCCGTGGCGCTGGTCGCGTCGGTCGCGGCGTTTGCCGTCGGTGGATTCTTTCTCTCGCTGGCCTACAAAGAGATGCTCTACACCCTTCTCGCCCTGTGCGTGAGCCTGCGCGCCACGAGACTCCCTTGGGCGTAGTCACGGCCGGTGTCGCGGCGCTAAGTCTCGTTCTCCTTCTGCCGACGCTCTCGGACCTATGGTCCCTCCTTGCTCTAGCGCGTCCCGCGCCCAAGCGGCACTCCAGTCATCGGCCGCGCATCCTCGCGCTGGTTCCCGCACACAACGAGGCACTGCTCATCCAGGATGCGGTCCGGTCGCTCCTGGCGCAGAAGTATCCGCGCGACCGCTGGCATGTGCTGGTGATCGCGGACAACTGTACCGACGACACGGCGGCCCGGGCCCGCGCCGCGGGCGCAGAGTGCCTCGAGCGAGTGGACCTCGAACACCGAGGCAAGCCCCACGCGATCGCCTGGGCCATGCAGCAGCTTCCGCTCCAGCATCTCGACGCCATCACCGTCATTGACGCGGACGTCGTCGTGGCGCCGGACTTCGCATCGGGCCTGGCACTTGAGGCACCCCTCAACGACAAGGCCGTACAGCCCTACAACGACGTCCGGAATCCGGGGGAGTCGGCCCTGACCCGGATGTCGGCGGTCTTCGCGGCGGCACGCTTTCGGGCGTCGTTCCTGCTGAAGCAACGGGTGGGATTGAGCATTCCCCTCTCTGCCGGGCTCTGCCTCGGAACTGAGGTCCTGGCGCGTTACGGATGGGATGCGTTCTCCCTCTGTGAGGACTGGGAGCTGTATGCATCACTCACCGCGCGCGGCATCCCGGTCGGCCTGGCTCGAGACGCGCACCTATACGCGCAGGAGACGAAATCTCTCCGGCAGAGCGGACGGCAGCGTCGACGCTGGATGCTCGGCAAGTGGGCGGTGCTCGCTGCCTGGGGTGGGCGACTCCTGGCGAGCAAGCGGACCTCTCTACACCAGACGCTCGACGCGGTGGGCGAGCTGATCAGTCCTGGCCCCGCCTTGCACCTGAGTCTGGTGGTCGCCGCGTGGACTGTCGCTGGGTTTGCCGGAGTTGGGCCGGACGCCGCGCTGCTCGCGTTGACGGCCTCCCTGGTTCGGCCAGCGGTCTATGCTGGGATCGGCATCGCGCGCGATCCGGAGCCGCGGCGGGCGGCTCGGGCCTTCGGGTTTCTCCCGTTCTACGCGGCGTGGCGCCTCGTCGGTGCCCTGGGGGCCATCCTCACGGCGAGCAGCGCGCGGTGGGAGCGGACGGAGCGTCACGCCGAGCTGAAGCGCCCGGCGTGACGCCCTTAGATCCCAGAATCACTTCCGAACCCAAAGGACTGGATTGAAGCCGGAATTCCCTGCGACGTCCCCGTGACGGTTGATCGCGTTGCCCTGGCTCACGCCGGCCTGCAAGCTGCCGGGCGTCCCGTCGATCGCCCCCAGATCCCAACTCGTCCCGTTGTCCACCACGAAACCATGATTGTCGTGTCCGTTATAGGCCTCATACCCCGTGACCGCACCTCCCTCGTTGACGGCCTGAGCCCACTGGCTCGCACGAAGGGCGGGATTGACCGGCGTGAGCGTGCCGTCATCCCACGCGAACGGGTGAGCGTGGTCGAAGTCGAGATTCATGCTGACGCCGATCA
>DATBCM010000189.1:0-3328 GCA_036270455.1 Gemmatimonadales bacterium
CAAGACCAACGACTACCGGTACATCGTCGGTGTCATGCATGAACGGCTCGGCAAATTGAATGACGCCATAGACACCTACCGCACCGCCGCCCAGAATGACCTGGGCCTCTTCATGGCGCACGTGCACTTGGCCAACATGTACGAGCAGCACGCGATGTGGCCGCAGGCCATCCGCGAGCGGCAGGAAGCCGCCAGCGCCAATCCGGATGACCCCTCACTCCAGCTCGACCTCGGCGAAACGTTCGCCCAGGCGGGCCAATGGCAGGATGCGGAGAAGGCGCTGACGGACGCCGAGGCCGGCAACCCCCGCGATCCCCGGGTCCCCTACTACCTGGGCGTGATCGAGATGCAGCTCAACAAGAAGGACGAGGCCAAGAATGCCCTCAACCGTTTCATCGCCATCGCCCCGAGCCGCTTCCAACGCCAGGTCGACGATGCCAAGAAACGTCTCAACTCCCTGCACTAGGGCGCTGGTCGCCGCCGCCCTCCTCGTGGCCGCTCCCCTCACCCGGGGCGCGGCCCAGCAGCGCACCTCCTACGAGGAGCTCCAGACCTTCTCGCAGGTGTTGACCTACATCTTCCACAGCTACCCGGACTCGGTCGGGTACAGCGTCCTGGTCAAGGCCGCCATCAACGGCGTCCTCCGCGACCTGGATCCGCACAGCCTCTTCTTCTCGCGGCTCGACTGGGAGCGCTTCGACTCGCTGCAGCGCGGCGATCTGGCCACGACGGGTGCGGGCCTCGACGAAGTCGACGGCGATCCGACGGTGCTGGGCGTGTACCCGAAGAGTCCGGCCGAAGGCGCCGGCGTCCGTCCGGGGGACCGGGTGCTCGCCATCAACGACACCGTGGTCGCCGGCCTCGAGATCGAGACCGTCCGCCTCCGGATGGCGGGGTCGGAGGGGAGCAAGGTGCGGGTGCGGTTTGCGAGAGGGTCCCGTCTTGACCCCGACACCTTCTCGGTGACCATGAAGCGGAAGAATCTCGAGGCGCGTTACGTGTGGGAGACCAGGATGGTGGACTCGGTCACGGGGTTCCTGCGACTCGACGAATTCGGCCCCAAGTCAGCCGACGAAGTCCACGACGCGATCAAGACCCTCAAGAAGCAGGGGGCGCGCCAGATCATTCTCGACCTCCGGAATAACCCGGGGGGCATCGTGGATCAGGCCGTGGACCTGGTCTCGGAGTTCGTACCCAAGAACACCATCGTCTTCAGCACCAAGGGGCGGCGCGCCGACGTCGACACCACCTACCGCACCAGACACGACGGCGACTTCCGGGACCTGCCGCTGATCGTCCTGGTGAACGAGCTATCCGCCAGCGCGGCCGAGGCCACAGCGGCATCGCTGCAGGACCACGATCGCGCCTTCATCGTCGGGCGGCGGACGTTCGGCAAGGCGTTGATGCAGACCAACTTTTTCCTCTCGTCCGGCGAGATCCTGCACATGACCATCGGCCATGTGATTTCCCCGTCCGGACGCTACATCCAGCGCCGGTATGCCGGGCTCGCGGTCGAGCAGTACTACGACCTGGCGGGCAAGTCCGGCGCCGCCGGCGACACCGACAAGGTCTATCACACCGACGCCGGGCGGACGGTGCGCGGCGGCGGTGGTGTGCTCCCCGACCTCGTAGACTCGGCCAACGGGCAGCCCGCAGCCTGGTGGGTCGTCGCGCAGGACTCGGGGTGGGTGGCCGCGGTGGCCGACAGTGTCGCGGCTACCTTGCCCCTGACCAGCGCGGGACTCACGGCCTTCCAGGCGACCCTGCCCGCTTGGGGCAACACGCTGATGCCCCCGCTCCTGAAGCGGGTGCGGGATCGCCTGCATGTCGCGGCGGTGGTGGATTCGGCCGTGCAGTGGCGTCTGGGATACGAAATAGGACGCCGGGTGGTGGAAACCCGTTGGGGGCTCGACGCGACGTATGATCTGGACTTGCGCCATGACCGGGACGTGCGGATGGCGGTCGCCTCCTTCCCCAAGCTGACCGACCTTTTGAAGGGGAAGCCCAACTAGGCTACTTTTCAGCCCTATGGCCACTAAGACCTCGACCCGCACCCCGTCCAAGTCCGCCAAGTCCCAGCTGGGCAAGGCCGAGCTCCTGGACATGTACCGGCTCATGCTCCTGTCCCGCCGGATCGACGACAAGGAAATTCAGCTCAAGCGGCAGAACAAGATCTTCTTCCAGATCTCGGGCGCCGGGCACGAGGCCATCCTGGTCGCCGCGGGCAAAGCCATGAAGTCCGGCTACGACTGGTTCTATCCCTACTACCGCGACCGGGCGCTCTGCCTGACCATCGGCATGACGCCGACCGAAATGCTGCTCTCCGCCGTGGGCGCGGCCGAGGACCCGAACTCCGGCGGGCGGCAAATGCCCTCCCACTGGGGACACCAGGCACTCAACATCGTCAGCCAGTCCTCCCCGACCGGCACCCAGTACATCCAGGCGGTCGGCTGTGCCGAGGCCTGGTACCGGTCCACGAAGATTGCGGACGTGGCGGACATTGCGGTGAAGAAGGACGAGGTGGTCTACTGCTCGTCCGGTGACGGCACCACCAGCGAAGGCGAGTACTGGGAGGCCCTGAACACCGCCTGCAATCTCAAGCTCCCGGTCGTGTTCCTCGTCGAGGACAACGGCTACGCCATCTCCGTGCCCGTCGAGGTTCAGACCGCGGGCGGCTCAGTTTCCAAACTGGTCACGGGATTCCCCGGCCTCTTCATTCAGGAAGTCGACGGGTGCGATCCGATCGCCTCTTACGAGGTGATGCGCCGGGCGGTGGAGTACTGCCGGGAGCGGAAGGGTCCGGCCCTGGTCCACGCCCACGTGATCCGCCCCTATTCGCACTCCCTCTCGGACGACGAAGTCCTGTACCGGACGGCCAAGGAGCGCGAGGAAGAGGCCAAGCGCGACTGCCTCACGGTCTTCCCCAAGCGGCTGATCGCCGACGGGATGGCCACCCAGGCGGAGATCGAAGCGATCAAGAAGCAGGTCGACGACGAGGTGCAGGTCGCGGCTGACATGGCACTGGTATCCCCGCAGCCGAAGACCGACACGGTCTACAACTACGTCTACTCTCCCGACGTGGACCCCACCTCGGAGCAGTTCGACACCGAGGAGGATCCGCAGTTCAAGGGCGAGCCGACCACGGTGGTGGACCTCTTGAACATCTGCATGAAGGACGAGATGGCGCGCGACCCGCGCATTCTCGTCTTTGGAGAGGACGTCGCCGACGCCAGCCGCGAGGAGGCGTTGAAGGACGTGAAGGGCAAGGGCGGCGTGTTCAAGGTGACCTGGGGTCTGCAGCGGCAGTACGGCGGCGACCGGGTGTTCA
>DATBCM010000190.1:0-5399 GCA_036270455.1 Gemmatimonadales bacterium
CTACATCGCGCCGGTGCCCGTCGGCATCGCGGGGATCACGGTCCGGCCGGTCGAGGACCCGGCGATCGAGATCATGCGCCGGGTCATCGCGCACAAGCAGAACGTCCTGTCCCACCTGCACGACTACAGTTATGGCGCGGACGTCAAGTTCGTCGTTCGCAACAAGGCGGTACCGGCCGATTCCACCGCGTCGATTCTGGTCGTCACCGAGTCCCGCACCACGGCCTACTGGGAGCGCCCCGATCACTATCAGGAAACGATCGTCGCCCGCCGCCAGACCGGAAACCTGGACCCGGACCGGAACCTCGTGTCGGTCGGCGAGATCGTGAATTTCGCCAAGGACCGGATCGATCTCCGGAAGTACTCCGTCGTCTCGCCGATCGCCACCGACGCGCTCAACCACTACGACTACCGGATGTTGGACACGACGGCCTCCGCCTCCGGGGGCCAAGGAGGCCGAACCTTCACGATCGCGATCGTGCCCAAGTCCGAGGCGTCGCCCTTGTTCGTGGGTGTGCTGACGGTCGCGGACTCGAGCTACGAGGTCCTGAGTGTCGACGTCGGGGCCAACAGCGCGCTGCGGTTCACGTTCGTCTCCAATCTCCGGTACCATCAGCAGCTGGCCGATCAAGGCGGGGGCCGGTGGATGCCCGCCGAGATCCGCCTCACCGGGGAAATCCGGTTGGCGGTACCGATCCCCGGTATTCCCGGGCACCTGAGCTTCGAGCACGCGGCCTCCCTCGGCGAGTTCGAATTCGACCAGGGGAACCGGCCCAAGGGGATGGGGGAGTACCGGGTGGTGGTGGCGGACAGCGCCGATCGCCCCGACAGCACGTGGGCCGAGGCGATTCCGCTGACGCCGACGGAGCGGGAGGCGTGGACGCGCATCGACTCGATCGCGACCGCGCCTGGCTCCGTCGGCCACCGCATGGCCCTGGGGCTCGGCGCCGCGGTCTTTCTCGCGGCCAATCCCACCTTCTTTCACTACAACCGGGTGGACGGCGCCTACGTCGGCGCCGGGGGCGACTGGGGCGCGGGGCCCCGGTGGGTGATCGGCACCCGCGCCGGGTACGGGTTCGGCGCCAAGCGATGGCAGGGGAGTGTGGGCGTGAACCGGATGCTCGACGACGATCATCAGATCTGGGTCGGGGTCGGGGCCTACGATCAGACGCAGCACCGTCCGGCGCTGGTGTCGGGAGACTACAACCCGACCTTTCGAAATTTCCTCTCCCGTATCGACCCCCTCGACTACTACCGGGAGCGGGGCGCGCGCGCGTTCCTGTCGGGCAAGGTGATTCGCGGAACCCGCCTCGAGCTGTCGTTCGTTGATGCCAGACAGTCCAGCCTGCCCGTGACCACCGACTACGCGCTCGGCGTTCCCAAGGCGCGGGCACTGCGTCCCAATGATCCAATCGAGGGGGGGACCCTCAAAGCGGTCGGCGCGACGCTTGCTTACGACTCGCGTCCCCTGCTCAAGTCCAAGGGGCGCGACTACCGCCTCCGCCAGCTGGTGCAGACGCGGGTGACGGCGTCGGTGGAGGTGGCGGCGCACGATGTCCTGGGCGGGGACTTTTCCTACCGCCGCTACGTCCTGCGGATCGATCGTATCCAGCGCACCCTGAACTTCGGAGTCACGACCATCACCGCGGTGGGAGGGATGGCCACCGGCTGGGTGCCGCCGCAGCGGTACTTCACCGTGGATTTCGGAAAGGAGCTCTTTACCTACCAACCGAACGGGTTCAACACGCTGAATGGGAACAATTTTTCCGGCACGCGGGCGGGCCTGCTCACCATCAACCACGATTTTGATCGTCTGCTGTTCGCGAAGAGCCACATCCCCGGGCTCCGGTCCCTGCCGTTCACCACGAGCGTGCACGTCGGGGCGTTCTGGACCGACTTCATCGATCATCCGGCGAATCCCGGAGACAACCTCCTGCTCACCGCGCCGAAGCTGTATGCCGAGGCCGGGTTCGGCGTGGGGAACCTGACTCCGTTCCTTTCGCCCATCGATCTCGCGGCGTACTGCACCTGGCAGCTATCGGCGTATCACACGCGGAGCTTCCGTTTCGGGCTGGGACTGACTCGGCTCTAATCCAGCTCCTGCGGGTAAGAAGTTCGCGCAGTTCATCGTGAAACGGCCGTTTCCTCATTCACCGCCCGGAGTGGCCAATGGCACCGAGACTGGTTCGCCCGCTGGTCGTCCTGCTGCTCACCCCCGCACTGCTTCGAGCCCAAACCCCCGACTCCACCCGCCGTGACACGACGGCCCGGGCGACCCCGATGTCCTCCGGCGCCCGTATCACCCGCGCGCACCTGGACAGCCTGCCCCTCGACGATCCGGCGACTGCGTTTGCCCAGATCCCCGGCGTGTTTCTCCGGGGCAGCGACGTGGGGATTCTGCCGGGGGGCGCTCTGTCGATTCGCGGAGGGAACGCCGCGGCGACCTTCATTGACGGCGCTCCGGTGCGCTCGTTCCTCACAGGTACCGCCTTCATTCAACCGGCATTGAACGGCATCGCGGACATCGAGGTCACCACCGGGCTGGGCGGCGCCGGACTCTCCGACATTCAGAATGGAATCATTTCGTATCTCACGCCCTCGGGCGCCGACCGCTTTCAGTCTCATTGGAGCGCGCACACGGACAATCCGTTCGGCTCCGTGGCCAGTGTGGGATACAACCGCTTCACCGGTGACGTGAGCGGTCCCATTCCTGGCGTGGTGGGGCTGACGTTCTTCGCGTCCGGGTTGGTCGAGGGCCAGTCGTCTGAATACCTCGGCTTCGGCGCTCAGAATGTGCCGACGTTCGTGGTGGGTGGCGTCGACACTGTGGTGCAGGTGTCAAGCGGTTCAGGTACCCAGCCGGTTACGATTCCGAAATTCGTCCAGGTGAGCGGATCCTGCGATGCGGGCCAGAACGGTGCCGCCTGCCAGGGCATCACCCGTCCGTTCGACTGGCGCACGGGGCTGCAGTTCCAAGGGAAGGTGCGCTGGGCCTACGGGGAGGGGTCGAGCGTTTCGATCACCGGCCTCGCCGACGGACTCCAGCTGCGGCAGGCTCCCGGAGCGTCGCTGGGAGACCCCGCGCTGTTCTCCGGGGCCCACGAGTGGACCCGGCTAGCCGTGCTCAACTGGCACCACCGGTTCGGGGCGACGCTCGCGGTGGACGCCGTCATGTCTGTGGGGTCGGACAACGCGATAGCCGGGGCCCTCGATCCCTCGAGCGAAACGGCGACCCGCGATCCCTCGCTTGGAATCGAACTTTCCCCCCTCCGGTTCTCGGAGTTCGGCGGCCTGCGCCTGCCCCTGGACGACCAGATCGTGAAAAACGTCCGGACCAATTCCGGGCTACGGGTGCCGCTCGAGGGCCAGAACCAGCTCGACAACCTTCAGCCGTATCGGATGAATCCTTACGCGATGGCGAGTGGCGGGTTCTTCACAGCCGGGGCGAACGCCCCTCTCGCAATGGCGTCCGAGCACCGCCGTACGGGACGGTGGCAAGTGGAATGGACGCCGGCGCCGGGGCACGCCGTAAGGGTCGGGCTAGACGCGGACGGTGCCGATCTCACCAACTATGACGCCGCATCCCCCATCAACCAGACATTCCTCGATGCCTGGACCGCGAGCCCGCGGCGGCTGGGCTGGTTCGGGGAGGACGTGATGTCGTTCGGATCGGCTTCTCTTGAAGTGGGAATCCGGTACGACCGTGTAAATCCGGGGGTCCTTCTGCCGAGCACTCCGGGCTTCATCTTCAACAGCCCGCTCTGGGACCAGAGCCTGACGTCCACGAGCCCCGCGGCCGCCTACGCCGCGGCTGTGAGCAAGGTTTTTGTGCCGACACAGGATCAGAGCTTCGTGACGCCCCGGGTGCGCTTCGGATGGCAAATCGACGAGGCGACGTCGGTACGGGCTTCCTTTGGTCAGACTGTCATGCCGCCACCGGTGGGGCTCGTCGCGTCCAATTCCAACACGGATCTCACGAACACGAACGCGAACACCCTCTTTGGGCGGGACGTCAAGGACGGGCTCCCATGGACGAGCGAAGCCGGGGCCCGCCGGCAGTTCGGCGCCGCGATGTCGGCCGATCTGTCCGTCTACTACGACTTTCACATTCCGAGTTACGCCGGTCTGATTCAGAACTATGATGATCCCACCAACCCCGGCCGTCAGCTGTCCCTTGGCGTGCTCGGCAGGATTAATGACGCCTACGTGTGGGGCGTAGACGCTACCCTGGCACACACATTCGGTCACGTGGTCTCGGCCGCCGCGTCCTACGGCATCTCCATGAACGGCTTCGAGAACGTGGCGCCGATTGTGATCACGCCTGGCGGTGGTGGCCCGAGCGTCGTGATCACCGCGCCGACCACCACCACGCAGGAGCTGTCTGCGTCCCTGCATGCGGTCGTACCGGAGGATTGGGCCGCGGACGGGTGGAAGCGTGTGTTTCGCAACGTGGGGGCGGTCGTACTCTTCCGCGCGATCAGCGGGATCCCGTATACGCCCCTGATCAATGTGGGCGGCGGGGAGGTCGCCCCCGGCGAGAACTTCGGGTTCGGCGCGACTCAGGCGGGAGGCATCAACAGCCAGAGCCTGCCCTGGACCAAAGTTCTGGACCTCCAGCTCACGAAGGGCATCCGGGCCAACGGGCTCGATTGGACGATCTTTGCGGACTTTCGCAATTTGTTGAGCATCAAGAACTTGTACGCCCAGTATGCGGAAACGAACGGCCCGACGAACGGGCTCTTCGAAGCCAACATCACGTCGTCGGAGTTTGTCATCCTCGAAAACGAGGCGTCGAACAACGGGGCGCTGATGGCCGGGGGTGCGGTCTCGCTTTCAAACTGCGGGAGTTGGACGGCGAGCAACACGGGTCCAGTGGATTGCGTGATGCTGCGCCGGGCCGAGGCGCGGTTTGGCAACGGCGACGGCACGTACACGCTGGCCGAGCAGCAAAACGCGCTGAACGCGTACTTCAACATGGTTTACGGGGCGTATCGCTTCTACGGTCCCCAGCGGACGGTGCGAGTGGGATTGAAGCTCGCGCTTTGAACGGTGATGACGGATTCGTGACGCCTTAGTACGTTGACCTCTCGCTCGTGCCCATATAGGTTGCACCATCGGCGGCAATTGATGCCGCCCCAACGGAGCATGCCTGTGAAGCTGTCACTCTTCCTCACTATCGACACCGTGGACCCGGTCGCCGCCGTGCGCCTGGACCCGCGGGGCGTCGAGACCGAAGAGCGTCACAGGTAACATCGCCGCACGAGCCCGTTCGCTCGTCCCGATCGCCCCACCTGTGCCGCCGGCCGGGTGGGGCGATCGGCATTTTACAACCAGGGCCAGGGGTCAGGGGCCAGTAATATCAACGACTTCGGGAGCATTCATGTCAGAAGGAGTAGTAG
>DATBCM010000191.1:0-2627 GCA_036270455.1 Gemmatimonadales bacterium
AGGCGTGGCTCAAGGGTCTCAAGTCCTAGTGCGCGTCGCGGTACTGAATGGTCCGAACCTCAATCTGCTGGGGGAGCGCGAGCCCGAGATCTACGGGGCGGTGACGCTCGCGCAGATCGAGGCCGCCACGCGCGCGCGCGCGCGGGAGCTCGGCGTCGAGTGCGTGTTCAGCCAGACCAATCACGAAGGCGAGCTGGTTGAGGCGATTCAGAACCTCAGGGGCTCGGCGGAAGGCGCGCTGGTGAACGCCGCAGCGTTCACGCACACGAGCCTCGCGGTCCGGGATGCCCTGCTGGCGGTGCGGGTGCCCTTCGTCGAGGTCCACCTCTCCAACATCTATGCCCGCGAGCCGGAGCGGCGCCGGTCACTGCTGGCCGACGCGGCCGTGGGCGTGGTCGCGGGGTTCGGCGCGGACAGCTACCGGCTCGGCCTCGAGGGGCTCGTGGCGCATCTCGCGGCCCGCCGTGCCCATTGACCGCCGCCCGGCACGCCGGACCGCGCTGACCGAATCCATCAGCGCGCAGGGCCTGGACGCGCTGCTGATCACCGCGCGCGCGAACGTCCGCTACCTCACGGGCTTCAGCGGATCGGCGGGGATGGTGGTGGTCACGCCGTCGGAGCTGCTGCTCGTCACGGACTTCCGATACGACGAGCAGGCGCGTGCCGAGGCCGGGCGGGTGGCCCGGGTCGAAGTCGAGCGCACCAGTGTGTGGGACCGGCTCTTTCGCGAAATGGGCCGGCTGGGACCGCTCGACACCGTGGGGTTCGAAGGCCACGCCCTCACCGTGCGCGAGGCCGAACGGCTGGTGGCGGGAGGGAAGCCCTGGCGCTGGCAGCCGGCGGGCGAGCTCGTCGAAGCCCTGCGCGTACGCAAGGACGAGGGCGAAATCGCGGCGATCCGGGACGCGGCAACGCTGGCCGCGGAGGCCCTTCGCACCACCCTCGCGCGGGTGCGTCCGGGGTTGAGCTAGAACGAAATTGCGGGGATCCTGGAGAGCGAACTGCGCCGGCTCGGGAGCGAGGCGCATCCGTTCCCGACCATCGTGGCGTCGGGCCCGCGCAGCGCCTTGCCCCATGCCCGGTCGAGCGAGCGGACGGTGGGACCCGGCGAGTGGCTCCTGATCGACTTTGGGGCGACGGTGAACGGGTACGCGTCCGACATCACCCGGACGGTGGTGGTCGGCGCCCGCGCCACCGGCGCGCAGCGGGCCTTGTACGACCTCGTGGCGGACGCGCAGCGCCGTGCGCGCGAGGGCGTCCGGGCCGGTCTCACGGGGCGTGAGGCTGACGCGCTGGCCCGCGATCTGATCGCGGCGAAGGGATTCGGCGACGCCTTCGGCCATTCCTTGGGTCATGGCCTGGGATTGGACGTTCACGAGGCGCCCCGACTCTCGAGCACCAACGCCGAGCCTCTGCCGGCGGACGCGGTCGTGACCATCGAGCCCGGTGTGTATCTGGCGGGCGAAGGCGGCGTGCGGATCGAAGACGACGTCTGGCTCGCTCCGGACGGCCCGGTGCTGTTGTCCGACGGGGCCACGGAACTGCTGGAACTGACGCAGGATTGACGGATCAACCGAGCGGAAGCTCTATTAGGTGAAATGAACCTCGACCTCATCAGCCAGCTGGTCAAGACTCTCAAGGACGCCCCCGAGCTCGGGTCCATCGAGATTCGCCGCGGGTTTCTCGGTCTCTGGGCGTCGGTCCGGGTCTCCCGGGCGGGGCACCAGCCCGGAGGAGCCGCTGCGGTCGTGGTGGGGCAGGTGGCGGCGTCCCCGATGGCGTCGGGAGCGATGGCGGGACCGGCTGCGGCCGCCCCCGCCGCTGCTCCGGCGGCGGCCGCTCCCGCGACCAACCTGGTCGAGGTGAAGTCCCCCATGGTGGGGACGTTCTACAAGTCCCCCGAGCCTGCCGCCGAAGCGTACGTGAAGGTCGGGTCGCGAGTCACGACGGGTCAGGTGGTGTGCATCATCGAAGCGATGAAGATCATGAACGAGATCGAGTCCGAAGTGCAGGGCGTGGTCCGCGAAGTCTGCGTCGAGAATGCCCAGCCCGTGGAATTCGGTCAGGTCCTCTTCCGGTTGGATCCCAATGGCTGAGACCCCCGCCGCAGGTGCGGCCCCGGCGTTCAACTTCAAACAAGCCATTACGCAGATGGTTCAGCGGAACGGCTCCGATCTCCTGCTCAAGGTGGGACGGCCGGCGACGGTCCGCGTCAACGGGGATCTGGTGGCGCTCGAGACGCAGCCCCTCAAGCCCGAGGAGCTGAAGTCGCTCGCCGAGCAGATCATGACGCCACGGCAGGTGAAGGAGTTCGCCGAGCACAAGGAAGCGGACTTCGCCATCGGCGTGCCGGGCGTGGGGCGGTTCCGGACCAACGTCTACCAGCAACGCGGCACCGTGGCCTTCGCCTTCCGCGCCATTCCCTATGAAGTGAAAACGGTGAAGGACCTGGCCCTGCCGGCGGTCCTCGAAGAAATCGCGCTGAAGCCCCGCGGGCTGGTACTGGTGACGGGGGTGACGGGGTCCGGGAAGTCGACGGCCCTGGCCGCGCTGATCAACCACATCAACCTGAACCGGCGGGTCAACATCATCACGATCGAGGACCCGATCGAGTTCCTGCATCGTGA
>DATBCM010000192.1:0-7328 GCA_036270455.1 Gemmatimonadales bacterium
CCGGCACCCGTCCGTATCCTGCAGGGTGATGGTGACGCCGCCGACCTTGCCGTCTGTCGTCGCCCGTCGCGGTGCCGCTAGGGCGGCGCCGGCACCGGTGCTCCCCGGAATGGCCGGCAATTTGATGCGGCCGCCGAACGCCACGGCGAGCTCACGGGCCACGCCCTTGTGACAGAGCAGGTCGGGGCGATTCGCACCGACGTCGATGATGATCTGCTCGTCCGCGATGGGCAGGGCGTCGAGGAAGCGGGTCCCCGGCTTTGCCGCCGTGGCCAGCTCGAGGATGCCGTCCGAGTCCTGGCCCAGGCCAAGCTCCTTGGCCGAGCAGAGCATGCCGTTGGAGGTCACCCCTCGGATCTTGCGCCGTTCGAGGGTGAGTCCGCCGGGGAGGGTCGCGCCGACCGGTGCGTACGGATAGGTCTTCCCCGCCGTCACATTCGGGGCGCCGCACACCACTTCCACGGAGCCTTCCGTCCCGCCGGCGTCCACTTTGCAGAGGCTCAGACGGTCGGCGTTGGGATGCTTCTGGACTTCGAGCACGTGCGCGATCAGCACGTCCCCCAGGTCGTGATGCAGGGGGACGATGCCGTCCACCGGCGCGCAGAGGTTCGAGAGCCGGTCGGCCGTTTCCTTCGCGTCGAGGCGCTGATCGAGCAGGGCCTCGAGCCAGCGGCGGGAAACGTTCACCGCTTCCCTCCCTCGGAGAACTGCGACAGGAAGCGGACGTCGTCCCCGAAGAGCAGACGGATGTCGGGGATCCCGTGGCGGCTCATGGCGATGCGCTCGGGCCCCATGCCGAAGGCGTATCCCGTATACCGTTCCGCGTCCACACCGCACTTCTCGAGCACCGCCGGGTGCACCATCCCGGAGCCGAGGATTTCCATCCATCCCGTGCCCTTACAGGTAGGGCAGCCGTTCCCCCCGCAGAGGGGGTGCTGGACGTCCATCTCCGCCGACGGTTCAGTGAACGGGAAGAAGGAAGGGCGGAAGCGCACCTTGGTGCGGGCCGAGAAAAACCGGCGTGCGAAGGCCGTCAGCGCGGCCTTGAGGTCGACGAAGGTCACGCCCTCGTCCACCACCAGGCCTTCGATCTGCTCGAAGACCGGCGAGTGCGAGGCGTCGAAGGGATCACGGCGATAGACCCGGCCCGGAATGACGACCCGGATCGGCGGCGGATACGCCTCCAGAGTCCGCACCTGCACCGGCGACGTGTGCGTCCGGAGCAGCGTGTCCTTCCCCAGATAGAAGGAATCCTGGGAATCGAGCGCGGGATGATCGGGCGGGAAATTCAGCGCGAAGAAGTTGTTCCGCTCGGTCTCGGCCTCGGGCCCGACCGCGCGGGTGAATCCCATCTCGGCGAAGATGCCGCAGATCTCGTTGACGACCTGGGTGGTGAGATGCAGCCCGCCCCGCCAGGCCGTCCGGCCCGGCATGGTGAGGTCGACCCCCGTGGGTTTCCGCGCGGCAGCGGCGAGCGCGCGCTCCCGGGTCCCGAAGGCGCCCTCCAGCTCCTGCTTGAGGGCGTTCGCCTGCCCCCCGATGGCCTTGCGGCGCTCGGGGTCGAGCGTAGGGAGCTGTTTGAGGATTTCGGTGAGCGCCCCGGCTTTGCGGCCCAGCAGCTCAGTCTTGAGCTCCTGCAACCGGGGTGCATCGGCCTCGCGTATGTCGGCTAGACGCTCCCGCAGCCGGGCGAGGCTGGCGGAGAGGTCGCGCATGTCAGAGGGCTTTCTTCGCGACCTCCGCCAGCTGTTCAAATGCCGCCGGATCTCGCACCGCGATGTCGGCGAGCACTTTCCGATTGATCTCCACACCCGCCTTCCGCAACCCGTTCATCAGGCGGTTGTAGGAGAGCTCATGCAGCCGGGCCGCCGCGTTGATGCGCGTGATCCAGAGGCGGCGGAAATCGCCCTTCTTCCTCCGCCGGTCGCGATACGCGTACTTCTCCGCGCGCTCGACCGACTCCTTGGCGGCTTTCCACAGTTTCGAGCGCCCGCCCCAGTAGCCCTTGGCGAGCTTCATGATCTTGTTCTTGCGCGCGAGGCGCGCGACGTTGCTCTTGACGCGAGGCATGGTGTCTCCCTACGCCTGCAGCAGCCGCATCAGGCGCTTCTGATCCGCGTGCGAAACCATCGCGCCCTGCCGGAGGCGGCGCTTCCGCTTGGGATGTTTCTTGGTCAGGATGTGGCTCTTGAAGGCCCGGTGACGCCGGATCTTCCCTGAGCCGGTGATCTTGACGCGCTTTCTCAGCGCGCGCTTGGATTTCATTTTGGGCATGTTGTCCTCCCCGGGCTGACGCCCGGGGTTAGTGGTCTGCTACTTGGGTCCGAGTACCATCGACATGTTGCGGCCTTCGAGCTTGGGGTCCTGCTCGATCTTCGCGATGTCCTTCAGCTCTACGGCCACCCGGTCGAGCACCTGCCGCCCGAGATCGATGTGGGCCATCTGCCGGCCACGGTACATCATCGTCACCTTGACCTTGTTCCCCTCCAGCAGGAACTCCCGCGCGTGCCGGGTCTTGAACTGAAAGTCATGGTCGTCGATGCCGGGCCTGAATTTCACTTCCTTCAGGTGAATCACGTGCTGCTTCTTCTTCGCCGCCCGCGCCGCCTTGGCCTGCTCGAACTTGTACTTGCCGTAGTCCATGATCTTGACCACGGGGGGCCGGGCCATCGGGGCCACCTCGACCAGGTCGAGGCCCCGCTCGGCGGCGGCGTTGAGCGCCTCTTCGATCGACAGGACGCCCAACTGATCTCCGTTGTCCGCGATCACCCGCACCGGACTGATCCGGATCTGGCGGTTGACCCGCGTGCGTGGCGTGCGGCTCGGGCTGGTGCTGCTGGTGCTCCCGGTGTTGCTGCTGGCGCTGGCGCTGCTGCTGCTGCTTCCGGGTTCGTAGGGCAGTGTGACAACTCCGCGTAAAAGAAAACGGGCCCCGTCTGGTGCAGGGCCCGTTGGAAAGTGGCCAGACGCCAGTGGTCAGAGTACTGCTGACACTGGCAACCGGCCACTCATCACTCCAACCGACCCTGGCGCTCGGCAATCACTTCGCCGGCTGCGGGTGGGGCGCCGAAAGGCGCCCACTTAACTCATTGTGCCGTAGAAGCTAGCCGAGCGTCACAGGGGCCACAAGTGCGAACCCCTTCCCTGCTTTCTCCAGCCGCCCTTCGATCGTCGTCGCATCATGCTCAAAAAACAGCCGCCACCCCTCCGCTTCGGCCCGCGGGTACAGATGGCGGCGCGTTTCCAGCGTCACCAGGGGCTCCACGTCGTACCCCATGATCCAGGCGATCGGCAGATGGGACGCCGTGGGGACCAGGTCCGCGATGAACAGGAGCTTGTCCCCGTCGCTTTGGATCAAGATGGACTGGTGTCCGGGGGTGTGGCCGGGCGTGGGCATCCCCTTGATGCCCGGCAGAATCTCCTGCTCCCCGTCCAGCAGGGTGAGATCGATCTGGTCCCAGTTGAGCGGGAAATACGACCCCTTCGTCCGCTCGTTGGTGTGGGTCGCGAATTCGTATTCCCGGCGCTGCACCACGTAGGTCGCCCGGGGGAAGGTCTTGTTGATCTCCCCCATGTGGTCCTTCCAGGTGTTGCCGCCGGCATGGTCGAAGTGCAGGTGGGTATTGATGACCCAGCGGACATCGGCGACCCCGTGCCCCGCCGCCTTGATGGCGTCTTCCAGCCGCGTCCGGTGGTCCGTTCCGGCGTTGTCGACGCCGAAAATGTCCAGGAATTTCGAATCTTCCTTGTTTCCGAGCCCGGTGTCGATCAGGACCAGCCCATCGGGATGCTCGAGCAGCAGGCAGCGCATGGCCAGGCGGATGCGGTTCCGCTGATCCGCGATGATGTACTTCTGCCAGAGCGTCTTCGGGACCACGCCGAACATCGAGCCGCCGTCGAGCCGCAGGTAACCCGACTCGAGGGCGTGGGCTTTGAGGCGACCGATCTGGAACGTGGTATGAAGCGTCATTTACAGGTCGTCCCGCCGGAGCGGGAGCGTCATACACCGGGGACCACCGCCGCCGCGCACCAGCTCCGACCCTTCGATGGTGATGATCCCGCGCTCACCGTCCTCCAGGTATTCGTCGCCGGTCAGCAAATTCACCGCCGTGATCATCCGGAAGCCCGCGTGCTCGAACTCGCGCAGGGTCGCCTCATTCCGCGCATAGGTGATCGCGACGCCGGGGCGCACGGTGAAAAAGTTGCAGGCGGACGACCACTGCTCCCGCTCCTGCAGGGAGCGCGACGCGCCGCCGCAGAAGATCGGCTCGAGGGGCTGATTCACCGCCTGCATGGCCGCGAAGAAATTCGGCATCTCCTTCACGCCCTTCGACTTCTTCCGGCGATGCAGCACCGCCAGACGCTCCGGCCCGATGAAGTGCGGCGGATAGATGCAGCACGCTTCGCGTTCGATCTGCGTGAAGATCATGTCCAGGTGGATCGCGGTCCGCTCCGCGGGGAGCACGACGATCACGACATCGGTCACGCCGCACTGCTCGAACACCAGATCGCAGAGCTGATCGAGGGCGGCGGGTGACGAACGCTCCGAAAATCCGAGCACCATCAGGTCGGGGCGGATGTGATGCACGTCCCCGCCCTCCAGCGTGTAGTTCGACCGCTTCTCTTCGGAGCCGTCGTACAGAATGCCGGCGTTCTCGAGCTTGGGGTGATACGTGAAGAGCGACTTGATGAGCAGCTCCTCCGTCCACCGCACGCCGTAGCGCATCGAGCCGATGACGCAGTGCTCCCCGATCACCATCCCCGTATCGCGGGTGAAGAACAGGTTCGGCAGGGGCGGCAGGGCGTACCCGCCCTCGTTCAGCGCCCGCGCGATGGGCCCCGCCTCCTCGAGGGCGCCTTCCACCATCAGGCCCACCAGGTCTTCGGCGGGCAGCTTGGTCATCCGCTGGGCCAGCGCGTCCGACGGGATCACATCCAGGGTGCGGGTGATCAGGAAATCCCGCGCGTCCTTCTGCGCGACCACCTCGGTGACCAGATCCCGGACCTCGTAGACTTCCGCGAACCGTTCCAAGACGGCGACGAAGCGCCGGTGCTCGCGCTGGGCCAGGTCGAGGTCGATGATGTCGTCATAGAGATAGTCTTCGCGGTTCCCCGGGGTCACCGCGACGAGCTCGGGACCGGGGGTGTGGACGAGGACGGCCTTCAGCGGGCCGATTTCGGAGGTGACGCGGACTTTCGGCATGGGGGGAATCTACCGGGGGCGTGAACCCCCCGAGTCCGAAGGCTAACGGTTTGCGAGCGAGTAACTTAGCGCTTCAAGTTCCTGCGCCATGTTGACGGTCTTCACTTCGACGTCCCGCGGGACCTTGAGCTGGATGGGAGCGAAGTTGAGGAGGGCCTTCACGCCCGCCCGCACCAACCGGTCGGCGACTTCCTGCGCGGCCTCCCCGGGCGTCACCACGATCGCGATGTCGGTGGGTTCCTTCTTGAGATCGGCCTCGAGCTGCTTCACGTCCCGCACCACCAGACCGTTGGAGCGGGAGCCGATCTTCTTGGGATCGCGGTCATAGATGGCCAACACTTCGAAGCCACGCCGGCGGAAGCCTTCGTAGTGCACGAGGGCGCCGCCGATCTTCCCCGCCCCTACCAGGACCACGCGGTAGACACGCTCGAGCCCCAGGATTTCGCGAAGGCGGGTGACCAGTGCCGGGACCTCGTAGCCCATGCCGCGCTTCCCGAAGGAGCCGAAGAACGAGAGGTCTTTGCGAACTTGCGCCGAGGTGGCGCCGGAGCGGCGGGCGAGCTCTTCGGAAGACACCGTGGTCCGTCCCTGATCCCGGGTCTGCTCCAGATACTGGAGGTAGAGGGACAGGCGCCGGACGGTGGAGTCGGAAATCTTCCGCATTGTGAATTATTTCACAATTGCCCGCTCCAAATCAAGAGGCGCGCGAAATCCGCAGGCGACAGTGTCTCGGGACGGGCCTGCGGGTCGATCCCCATCCCGCGCAACGCCTCAGCAACGGCTCCCGGCTCCCGGCGACCGTCAGGGAGTCCTTTAGGGCTTACGACTGACGACAGCACGTTTCGCAGCTGCTTGCGACGCTGACCGAAACAGGCCACCACGAATCGCCGGAAGGCGCTTCCCTGCTCCACGGGCACGAGGGGCTGAGCGAGCGGCGTGAGCCGGAGGACCGCGCTGTCGACCTTCGGGGGAGGCCGGAAGGCGCCCGCCTTCACCGTGAAGAGCTTCTCGACCTGGCACGCCGCCTGAATCCCCACCGAGAGCGCCCCATAGGTCCGGGACCCGGGCGGCGCGGCGATGCGGTCGGCGACTTCCTTCTGCACCAGGAAGACGATCCGCGACGGGAGCGGCGGCGTCAGGGCTTTGTCGAGCAAGGGAGAGGTGATGTAATACGGGATATTACCGACCACCGCGTAATTCGAGATCCGGGAGCCGGGAGCCGTCCCCTCCGAGCCAGCCGCGAGCTCCGCCCAAACAACCTCAAGGGCATCGGCGTGCACCACCTGGAGGAGTGTACGGCTCCCGGCTCCCGGCTCCCGAAGCCGCTCGGCGAGCCTGGAATCCTTCTCGATCCCAATCACCCTGGCTCCCCGATCCAGCAGCACGCGCGTGAGACTCCCCTGGCCGGGGCCGATCTCGAGTACGGTCTCGCCGGGGGAGATTTCAAGGGCATCGGCAATCCGCCCGAGTATCCCGACATCCGAGAGAAAGTGCTGCCCGAGACTCTTCTTGGGTTTCACACCCGGAGGAGCACGATGGTGCGATCGTCGGTGGGGTCGGCGCCGTCCGTGAACGCGTCCAGCTCCGTGGTGATGGCATTGAGGATGTCGAGCGTCGTGCGCCCCTGCATCCGGCTCACGTGACCGAGCAGGCGCTCCTCCCCGAAACGCACCCCGCGCAAGGACGTCGCATCGGAGATGCCATCCGTAAAGAGACACAGGGTATCCGCCCGCCTGGCCCACGGCAGCTCGGCGTCCTTGGTGCTGCCGAGGGCGAGGCCGAGCGGGGGGCGGGTGGCCTCGAGGCGGCAGGGCCTGCCGTCCGGGCGGACGATGAAGGCCTGCGGGTGGCCTGCGTTCGCATAGAACAGCTTGCCCGCCGCCGGATCCACTACGCCATAAAAGAGCGTGAGAAACATCTCGGTCTTCTGCAGCTCGTCCGCGAGCGACTCCTCGAGGCGCGCGAGCACCTCGGCGGGACTGGCCGCGGCCTCGGCGTGAATGCCGGACGCGGACATGGCGAGCGCCATGATCAGCGCCGCACCGAAGCCGTGACTCGACACGTCGCCGATCATCACGCCGATGCGGTCCCCCGTCAGGCGCATGAGGTTGTAGAAGTCGCCCCC
>DATBCM010000193.1:0-3061 GCA_036270455.1 Gemmatimonadales bacterium
CAACGCGCTCAACTCGTGCGCGCGGGTCTTCATGGCCGACTTCGAAGATGCCCTCTCCCCTACCTGGGAGAACGTGGTCCAGGGGCAGGCCAACCTCCAAGACGCGATCCGCCGGACCTTGACGTTCACCAGTCCGGAAGGAAAGGCGTACCGCCTCAACAACAAGATCGCGACGTTGGTGGTCCGCCCCCGCGGCTGGCATCTCGAAGAGCGTCATGCCACCCTCGGCGACGCGGCTGTCTCGGCGTCACTCTTTGACTTCGGCCTCTACTTCTTCCACAACGCCAAGGAGCTCATCGCCCGCGGCTCGGGACCATACTTCTACCTGCCCAAGCTCGAGTCCCACCTCGAGGCCCGCCTCTGGAACGACGTTTTCACGTTCGCGGAAAAGACCCTGGGCATTCCGCACGGCACCATCCGCTGCACCGTCTTGATCGAAACGATCCTGGGCGCCTTCGAGATGAGTGAGATCCTGTACGAGCTTCGGGATCACGGCCCCGCCCTCAATGCGGGCCGCTGGGACTACATGTTCTCGATCATCAAGAAATTCAGGACCCAACCCACCATGGTGCTCCCCGACCGCGTGCAGGTGACCATGACGGTCCCGTTCATGCGCGCCTACACGGAGCTCCTGGTCGCCACCTGTCACGCCCGCGGCGCGCACGCCATCGGAGGCATGGCCGCGTTCATCCCGAGCCGCAAGGACGCCGAGGTGAGCGCGCGAGCGATCGCGAAGGTGACGGAAGACAAGGACCGCGAAGCGGGAGACGGGTTCGACGGGACCTGGGTTGCCCACCCCGACCTCGTTCCCGTGGCCCAGGCGTCGTTCGACAAGGTGCTGGGGGCCAAGGCCAATCAGAAGGACCGTCTGCGCGACGACGTCCGGGCCAACGGGGCCCAGCTCGTCTCCCTCGGGATCCCGGGCTCTTCGGTGACCGAAGCGGGGGTTCGCACCAATGTAAGCGTGGCGCTCCAGTACCTCGCGAGCTGGCTCGCGGGGGTAGGCGCGGCCGGGATCAACAACCTGATGGAGGACGCCGCCACCGCGGAGATCTCGCGCGCCCAGCTCTGGCAATGGATCCGGAACAAGACCGGGCTGTCGGACGGACGCAGCATGACGCCCGACCTGTACGCCGCCGTGCGGGATGAGGAGCGCAAAAAGCTCGGAACCCTGCCCCATCTGGAGGCCGCGGTTCGCATCCTCGACGGCCTGGTCCTTGCATCTGACTTCACCGAGTTCCTCACGATCCCGGCCTACCGGGAGCTCGACCGAGCGCAAGGAGGATGAGATGAGCACGGAGACTCTGCGGGACATCGCGGCTCTGGAGCGTCGCTGGGCCAACGATCCCCGTTGGACCGGGATCAAGCGCGACTACTCGGCGGCTGACGTCGTGTCGCTGAGGCCGTCACTCCGCATCGAGCACTCGCTCGCTCGCGCCGGGGCCGATCGCCTCTGGCACCAGCTCGAAACCACTCCCTTCGTCCAGACCTTCGGTGCTCTGACCGGCGCGCAGGCGGTCCAGATGGTGAAGGCCGGGCTCCAGGCCATCTACCTGAGCGGCTGGCAGGTAGCGGCGGACGCCAATCTCTCGGGGCAGACCTATCCCGATCAGAGTCTGTATCCATCGAACAGTGTGCCCGCCCTGGTGAAACGACTCAACCAGGCGCTCATGCGCGCCGATCAGATCGAGCGGGCGGAGTCGGGGCACGCGCATCTCGACTGGTACGCGCCCATTCTGGCGGATGCCGAGGCGGGGTTCGGCGGCCCCCTGCACGCGTTCGAGCTCATGAAGCAGATGATCGACGCCGGCGCCGCGGGCGTGCACTTCGAGGATCAGCTGGCGTCGGAGAAGAAGTGCGGGCACCTGGGCGGGAAGGTGCTGGTCCCGACCCAGCAGTTCATCAAGACGCTCGTCGCGGCACGGCTGGCCGCCGACGTCCTGGACGTGCCGACCCTCATCGTGGCCCGGACGGACGCACTGTCCGCGACGCTCCTGACCTCGGACGTCGACCCTAGAGACCAGGGCTTCCTCACCGGCGACCGGACTCCGGAGGGCTATTTCCGCGTCCGCGACGGCCTGGAGCCCGTCATCGTCCGGGCGCTCGCCTACGCGCCGTATGCCGACCTGCTCTGGTTCGAAACGTCCACGCCCGATCTAGAAGAGGCTCGCCTCTTCGCCGAGGCGATCCACGCGAAGTTCCCCGGGAAGCGCATGGCCTACAACTGCTCCCCTTCTTTCAACTGGAAGCAGCATCTGGGAGACGCCGAGATCGCCGGGTTCCAGGAGTCACTGGCCCAGATGGGCTACAAGTTCCAGTTCATCACGCTGGCAGGCTGGCATCTGCTGGGGCTGCACACGTTCGACCTGGCCCGGGCGTACCGGGACGAGGGGATGACCGCATACGTCCGGCTGCAGCAGGAGGAGTTCGCGCGGGAGGCGGAGGGCTACACCGCCACCCGCCACCAGCGCGAGGTCGGAGCCGGATACTTCGACCGGGTGCTGGCGGCCGTGACGGGGGGCGAAGCCTCGACGTCGGCCCTGCAGGGGTCGACCGAGACGGAGCAGTTCCGGGCTACGGGGTCCGGTCGCTGACCTGGCGGGTGCCGCCCTTGGCACCCCCGCTCCATTTCTGAAACCAGCTCATCATGTAGAGCTGGGTGCGCATGAAGTTCGACGGCTTCGACCCGGTGCCGTGGTATTCATCCGCAAAGCGCAGCAGCACCGTCGGCACATGGTTCATCTTCAGGGCCGCGAAGAACTCTTCGCTCTGGGGCATGGGCGTGCGGCGGTCGAGCTCGCCGGTCATCAGGAGCGTCGGCGTCATGATGTGTCCGACATACATCAGCGACGAGTGCGCCAGCCAGGGCTCGGGCTTGTCCCACCAGGGATCACTGAACAGGCTGTACGTGAAGAGCGGGACATCCGTGACGCCCGCCATGCTGATCCAGTCGATCACCGGGCACCGCACCGCCGCCGCCGCGAAGCGCCGGGTATGACCGATCACCCAGCTCGACAGCACGCCACCCCCCGAGCATCCGGACACGAACATCCGCGTCGTG
>DATBCM010000194.1:0-2939 GCA_036270455.1 Gemmatimonadales bacterium
CTGGCCGGCGTGGTGTCGAGCAGCGGGACGGGCGCCAGCGCCGCCCTCGCCACCTTTACCCTGGCGGCCAAGACGGGGACGGCCCGGCGGGTCGTGAAGGGCCATTACGCGCCGGGTGAGTACACGGCCTCATTCGCCGCGCTCTTTCCGGCGGAGCATCCGCAGCTGGTGGTGGTCGTGAAGATCGACAACCCCCGGAAGGGCAGCTACTTCGCGGCGGAAACCGCGGCGCCCGTCACCCGCGCCATGCTCGAGCAGGCGCTGGCCTCCCGCACCGTCGCGCTCGACCGCGCCCGGCTTTCCGCCGCCGCACCTGCCGCCGGCGCCGGTGAGCTCGAGGAAGATCCCGGCGTGGCACCATTCGTCGTGAGCTGGCCACCCGCCGCCGACACGGCCGCGCCGGCGCCCCCGCGCCCGATCCCCGACGTTGCCGGGCGGACGTTGCGGGACGCGGTCCGCCTCTTGCACCGCCGTGGCTTTCACGTGGTCATCAAAGGATGGGGCAACGTCGAAAAGACATGGCCTCCGGCGGGGGTTCAAGCCAACGCCGGAACGCTCGTGACGGTTTTTGGAGACACACCCCAGTGATCGAGCTGCAGACGATCGTCGCCGCATTGCGCGAGCGCGGACTCCTGGTTCGCGCTCCCTCCAGCCTGCCGCCCATCACCGGTGTCACGGCGGACACGAGGAAGCTCGAGCGGGGCATGCTTTACTGCGCCGTGCGCGGCGCGATTCAGGACGGACACAGCTACGTGTCCAAGGCGGCTGAAGCGGGCGCGGCCGCGGCACTGGTGGAGACGCCGCAAGCCGGGTCGTTACCGCAGGTCGTGGTGCATGACGGGCGGCGTGCCGCCGCCGTCGCTGCCGAGGTCTGGTTCGGGTATCCGGCGAAGCAGCTGAACCTGGTCGGCGTGACCGGGACCAACGGCAAGACCACGTCGGTGACGCTGGGCCGGCACGTGCTCTCGTTGCTCTGGCCCTCGGGGTCGATCGGCACGCTGGGCGCATTCGCGCCGGACGGCACGCCGGTCGAAAGCGAAGCGGGGAACCTGACCACGCCGGGACCCATCGATCTCCAGGAGACGCTTGCCCTGCTCCTGACGCGGGGCGCGCGCGGGGCCATGATGGAAGTGTCATCCCACAGCCTGGACCAGGGGCGGGTGGACGGTCTCACCTACCGGGCGGCGATTTTCACGAATCTGACCCGGGACCATCTCGACTACCACAAAACCTTCGAGCATTACTTCCAGGCCAAGGCCAAGCTGTCGAGCTATCTGGCCTCTGACGGCATCGAGGTCGTGAATGCCGAGGACCCCGCGTGGGCGAAGCTCCCGGGGGGGGGAGGGCGCCGGCGCATCACGTTCGGCAAGTCGACGGGGGACGTGCGCGCTGAAGACGTGCGGACTTCGGGCTCCGGGTCGCGGTTCGCCCTCGTCGCGCCACAGGGGCGCGCCGAGGTGAACCTCCCGCTGCTCGGCGCCTTCAATGTCGCGAACGCGCTCGGCGTCGCCGCGTGCGCGCTGGGGTTGGGCGCGCCGCTCGACGGGGTGGCCGAACGACTGACCCACGCGCCCCAGGTGCCCGGACGGATGGAGCGGATTGCCTCGCGCCCGTGCGTCGTGCTGCGGGACTATGCGCACACGCCGGACGCGCTCGAGCGGGCCCTCGAGACCGTACGCCCGCTGACACAGGGCAAGGTGATCGCGGTTTTCGGAGCGGGTGGAGACCGGGACCGCGGGAAGCGGGCGTCGATGGGAGACATTGTCAGCCGCCTGGCGGATGTGGCCATCGCTACGTCGGACAATCCGCGCACCGAAGACCCGAACCGGATTCTCGATGATGTGGAGCAGGGGATGCAGGGGCGCCCGCACCATCGGGAAGCCGACCGCCGGAAGGCCATCGCGCTCGCGCTCTCGCTCGCCCAGCCCAGGGACACCGTGATCCTGGCGGGGAAGGGACACGAGACCTACCAGGTGATCGGCCACGAGAAACAACCCTTCGACGAGCGTCAGGTGGTGCGGGAGCTTGGGGCGTCGTGAGCCTCGAGACCCCGCGCGCCACCGCGCCACCGGAACCGTGGACGGCCGCACAGGTCGCGGAGGCGCTGGGTGTTCCGGTCGGCGTACCGGGCCCATTTACAGGTGTTTCGACTGACACCCGATCTCTGACCCCTGACACCTTGTTTATCGCGCTCGCCGGTGAACGCTTCGACGCGCATGCATTCCTCGATCAGGCGCGGGCGGCGGGCGCCGGGGCCGCGGTGGTTCGGCGGGGCACGCCCGCCGTGGCGGGCCTTCCTCTTATCGAGGTGCCGGACACGCTCGTGGCGCTGGGGGCCCTGGCCCGGGCCCGCCGCCGGCGGCTTCCCGCTGGTGCACCGGTGGTCGCGGTCACGGGCTCGAGTGGAAAGACGAGCACGAAGGAGTTCATTCGGGCCGCGCTGGGTGTGCGGTTCCACGTCCACGCCACCGCGGGGAACCTCAACAACCTGGTGGGCGTGCCGCTCTCGATTCTCGCGGCGCCTTCCGGGACCGACGCGCTGGTGATCGAAGCGGGGGCCAACCTGCCGGGCGAGATCCCGCGCCTCCGGGACATCATCGAGCCCACCATCGCGGTAGTCACGAACGTGGGGTACGCCCACGTCGAAGGCTTCGGGTCCCTCGAAGGCGTCATGCGCGAAAAGGTCTCCCTCCTCGAGAAGGCCCCGGTGGCCGTGGTGGGCACGGAACCCCCCGGGCTGGCCGTGGCGGCACGCGCGAAAACGAAGACGGTCGTCGCAGGGGCTGGACCCGGGGCGGAGGTCCACCCAGATGCGGCTGAGCTGGACGAGGGCGGTCATCCGCGGATTCGGTGGGGCGGCCGTGAAGTCACGGTCCCGGTCCCGGGCTTCCATCAAATCGACAACGCCGCGATCGCGGTGGCGGTCGCGCGGGAGGCGG
>DATBCM010000195.1:0-6267 GCA_036270455.1 Gemmatimonadales bacterium
CGCCCTGGAGCTGCTTGGCGACGTCGGCGATTTCCCGGGCCGCTTTCCAGTTGGCTTCATAGGCGCTCGAGTCCATCTTCAAGGCGTCCTGATACTGCACGAGGGCCGCGGCCGACTGCAGCGCGGCGCGCAGCGAGTCCCCGCGGGCGATATGAGACGCGACGGTTTCCTGGGCGGCGGCGGTCGAGACGGCGGCCAGGCACAGCGTCAGGAGCGGGGCAGAGCGCATCACGGTCTTTCGGCGTGAGTGAGGTTTCAATGTTCGTCGTCCCTCTGATCGAACGCAAGCGCGATGGCGCGGCGCTGTCCGCCGAGGAGTGGTCCGCACTCATCGCGGCCTACACCGACGGCCGGATTCCGGACTATCAGGTGTCCGCGCTGCTCATGGCCGTCGTGTTCCGGGGCCTGGAGCGGCACGAGCTCGCGGCGCTCACTGACGCGATGCTCGCGTCCGGCGAGCGGCTGTCGTTCGATGGCTGGAATACCCCGCGGATCGACAAACACTCGACGGGTGGGGTGGGCGACAAAGTCTCCCTGGTGCTGGCGCCCTTGGTGGCCGCCTGCGGGGTGGCGGTGCCGATGATGTCCGGGCGGGGGCTGGGACATACCGGCGGCACCCTCGACAAGCTCGAAGCGATTCCGGGTTTCCGGACTGGTCTTTCCCTGTCCGAGGCGAAGGCCCAGGTCATGAAGATCGGGTGCGCGCTGATCGGTCAGACTCCGGAAATTGCACCCGCCGACAAGCGGCTCTACGCCCTCCGTGACGTCACGGCCACCGTCGAAGCCATCCCGCTCATCTCGGCGAGCATCATGTCCAAGAAACTGGCTGAGGGACTCTCTGGACTGGTCCTCGACGTGAAGCACGGGAGTGGGGCGTTCCTTCCGCCCACCGAGAAGGGGTTGGAGCTGGCCAAGACGATGATCGCCCTGGGCGAGGACCGCGGATGCCCTACGGTCGCCCTGCTCACCGCCATGGACCGGCCCCTGGGTCGCGCGTGCGGAAACGCGCTCGAGACCGAAGAGGCGATGCTGGCGCTCCGCGGTGAAGGACCCCCGGACCTGATGGAAGTGACCTACGCCCTGGGCGTCGAGATGCTGCTCATGGCCAAGGTGGAGACGACGGCCAAGAAGGCGCGGAAGAAGCTCGAGTCCGTGCTGGGCTCCGGCCTGGCTGCGGAAAAGTTCGAGCAGATCATCGAAGCCCAGGGCGGAAATCCCAAGATCATGGAAGATCCCTCGGTGCTGCCACAGGCGGGGGCGGTCGAGGTGTTCATGGCTCCCGCGACGGGCGTGGTGCAGCGCGTGGATCCGCGCATCATCGGACGGGCCGTGGTGCAGCTTGGCGGTGGGCGCACCAAGGTCGAGGACGTGGTGGATCCCACGGTGGGCTTCGTGATCACGGTGAAGCCGGGGGACAAGGTGCTGGCGGGCGAGCCCATCGCGTCGGTCTTCGCGAAGGATGCCGGCGGCATCAAGGTGGGGTTCGACAGCCTCACTCAGGCCATCGTCATCGGGGACAAGCTCAAGGAGAAGCCCTTGCCCCTCATCTCCCACCGCGTGTCCAAGTCCGGCGTGGAAGTGCTAGGAAAAGCGTCGTCCTAGCCGCGCACCAGCTTCCGGTACTTGAGACGGTGGGGCCGATCGACCTCGGCCCCTTTTCGCTTTACGAGGTCGGCGTGGTAGTCCTGGAAGTTCCCCTCGAACCAGGGTATCTCGCCGTCGTCCTCGAACGCCAGGATGTGGGTGGCGATGCGGTCGAGGAACCAGCGATCGTGGCTGATCACGACGACGCATCCGGCGAAGCGGAGCAGGGCGTCCTCGAGGGCCCGGAGGGTGTCGACGTCCAGATCGTTGGTCGGCTCGTCGAGGAGCAGGACGTTGCCCCCGCTCTTCAGGAGCTTGGCGAGGTGCAGGCGGTTCCGCTCGCCGCCCGAGAGGACGCCGACCTTCTTCTGCTGATCGGCGCCGCGGAACCCGAATGAGGCACAGTACGCCCGCGCGTTGACCGACGGCTTCCCGAAGAGCAGGGTGTCCTGTCCGCCCGAGACTTCCTCGTACACGGTCTTGTCGGGGCCGAGCGTCTCGCGGCTCTGGTCCACGTAGGCGATCTGCACGGTGGAGCCAACGGTGAGGGACCCGCCGTCGGGCTTCTCCTGGCCTACCATCATGCGGAAGAGCGTGGTCTTGCCGGCGCCGTTGGGGCCGATGATGCCGACGATGCCGCCGCGGGGCAGGGTGAAACTCAGGTTCTCGAACAGCAGGCGGTCGCCGAAGCCCTTGATGAGGTCTTTGGCGGTGACGACGTCGTCGCCGAGCCGCGGCGGAACCGGGATCAGGATCTCAGCGGTGTCCTCGCGGCGCTGCTCCTCCTCGGCGGCGAGGGTTTCGTATGCGGTGATGCGCGCCTTCGACTTGGCCTGGCGGGCCCGCGGCGCCATCCGGATCCACTCGAGCTCGCGCTCGAGGGTCTTCTGCCGGGCCGAGGCCTGCTTCTCCTCCGTGGCGAGGCGCTTCTCCTTCTGCTCGAGCCAGGACGAGTAGTTGCCCTTCCAGGGAATCCCCTCGCCGCGGTCCAGCTCGAGGATCCACCCGGCCACGTTGTCCAGGAAGTAGCGGTCGTGGGTCACGGCGATGACGCAGCCGGGATAGGTGTGGAGGTGATGCTCGAGCCACGCCACCGACTCGGCGTCCAGGTGGTTGGTGGGCTCGTCGAGCAGGAGCAGCTGGGGCTGGGTCAACAGGAGGCGGCAGAGTGCGACCCGGCGCTTTTCGCCGCCCGATAATTTGGTCACGTCGGCATCGCCCGGTGGCAGGCGGAGGGCGTCCATCGCGACGTCGATCTTGTTGTCGAGCTCCCAGGCGCCGGCGTGGTCGATCTGTTCCTGCAGCGCGCCCTGTTTCTCCAATAGAGCCGTCATCGCATCGTCCGACATGGGCTCGGCGAACTTCGCCGAGAGGTCGTTGAACTGGACCAGGAGGTCGCGGATGTGGGAGAGTCCTTCTTCGACGTTCCCGCGGACGTCCTTCTGGGCGTCGAGCACCGGCTCCTGCTGCAGGAAGCCCACGGTGCACCCGTCGGCGAGCTTGGCCTGGCCCAGATGATCGTGGTCCAGGCCCGCCATGATCTTGAGGAGCGAGCTCTTGCCGGCGCCGTTCGATCCCAGGATGCCGATCTTGGCGTCCGGGAAGAACGAGAGATAGATGTCCTTGAGGATCTGGCGGGAGGGGGGCACGACTTTGCCCACACCCACCATCGTGTAGATGTACTGCGGATTCGCCATGAGACTCGTCGAGTTAGTGTGACTGGTCCTTCGGAACTCCGGGACCCCAATCGCGGACGCTTTCAGGGTCGGGGGCGTCACGCACGTCGGCTTCCGCTTCCGCCAGCTCGTCCCGGTCGATGTCGGGGTTCCGCGTGCCCGCGCCCGTATCGGGATCATCCCCGCCGCCGAAGATCAACCAGGCGAGGGCCGCGAGAACGAGAACGACGACGATGATGGCAGCCATGATAAAGACGTCAGACGTCTGATGTCTCAAACATCGAGATTCCTGACAAACTTGGCATTCTCTTCGATGAACTTCCGGCGCGGCTCCACCTCGTCACCCATGAGGGTCTCGAAGAGCTGGGACGCCTCGAGCGCATCCTCCATGGTGACCTTGAGGATGGTGCGGGCAGCCGGATCCATCGTGGTCTTCCAGAGCTGGTCGGGGTTCATCTCGCCCAGACCCTTGTAGCGCTGGATCATGATGTTCGCCTTGGACTCCTCCCCGCCTCCCAGCCGTTTGGCGTACCCGTCGCGCTCCTTCTCATCGTACGCGTAAAACTCGTCCTTGCCCTTGGCGACGCGGTAGAGCGGCGGCTGGGCGATGTAGATGTACCCGGCGTCCAGGAGCGCCTTCATTTCCTTGTAAAAGAACGTCAGGAGCAGGGTGCGGATGTGGGCGCCGTCCACGTCGGCGTCGGTCATGATGATGATCTTGTGGTACCGGGCGTCTTCGATCTTGAAGTCCTCGCCCACGCCGGTGCCGATGGCGGTGATCATGGTCCGGATTTCTTCGTTCGACAGGATCTTGTCGATCCGGGCTTTCTGGACGTTCAGGATCTTCCCGCGCAGGGGGAGGATGGCCTGGAAGGACCGGTCGCGCCCCTGTTTGGCCGAGCCGCCGGCCGAGTCCCCCTCCACCAGGTACATCTCGCAGAGCTTGGGGTCGGTGAGCGAGCAGTCGGCCAGTTTGCCGGGGAGGAGGCTGCCTTCGAGCGCGTTCTTCCGCCGCACCAGCTCGCGGGCCTTCCGGGCCGCTTCGCGGGCGCGGGCCGCACTGATCGCCTTGGCAATGATGGCGCGGGCTACGCTCGGGTTCTTGTCGAAGAAGTCGCCGAGGGCTTCGTTCACCACGCTCTTCACGATGCCTTCGACTTCGGAGTTGCCAAGCTTGGTCTTGGTCTGACCCTCGAACTGCGGATCCTTCACCTTCACGTGGATCACGGAGGTGAGGCCCTCGCGGACGTCGTCTCCGGAAAGCGTGAACTCCTCCTTCTTGAGGAGCCCGTCCTTCTTCGCCCACTCGTTGATGGTCCGCGTCAGCGCCGACTTGAAACCGGTGAGGTGCGTGCCGCCTTCGTGGGTGTTGATGTTGTTCACGAAGGTGAACGTGTTCTCGCCGTATTGGTCGTCGTACTGGACGGCCCCCTCGACTTCCACGCCGTCCTTCTTGGCTTCGAAGGAGATGACCTTCTGGTGGATCGGCTTCCGGTTCCCCAGGAGCCACTTCACGAATTCGGTCAGGCCGCCCTTGTAGAAGAAGGTCTCGCTCTTCCCGCCCTTCCGCTCGTCCTTGAGCGTGATGGTCAGGCCCTTGTTGAGGAAGGCGAGCTCCCGGAGCCGGTTGGCGAGGGTGGCGTAGTCGAACCGGGTCTCGGTGAAGATGGTGGTGTCGGGCTTGAACCACACCGTGGTCCCGGTGGTCTTGGACTTCCCGACGACCTCCAGCTTCTTGGTCGTGTCGCCCTTGGCGAACGCCATGTGGTGCTTCTTGCCATCCCGTTCCACCCAGACTTCGAGTTTTTCGGAGAGGGCGTTGACCACAGAGACGCCGACGCCGTGCAGACCGCCGGAGACTTTGTAGGTGTTCTTGTCGAACTTGCCGCCGGCGTGGAGCACGGTGAGCGCCACTTCGACGCCCGGCTTCTTCTCGGTCTTGTGCACGTCCACCGGGATGCCGCGCCCGTTGTCCACCACGGTGATCGAATCGTCCGCGTGGATGGTGACGTCGATCTGCGTGCAGTACCCGGCGAGCGCTTCGTCCACCGAGTTGTCCACCACTTCGTACACCAGGTGGTGCAGGCCGCGCGCCGACACCGACCCGATGTACATCGCAGGGCGGCGCCGGACGGCTTCTAGACCCTTCAGGACCTGGATGGAGTCGGCTTGATACCCGCCGTTACTCGACTTCTTCGGATCAGGCTTTGCCTTCGCCATGGTCTCGTTCGGTTATGAGGAACCAGCGAATGCCCTTGATGCGGCCTTCGCCGCGCCCCGCGTTGAGTCGGGCGATAATCGTGGGCGTCATGAGCATGAGCTCAGTCATCCAGGGGCTGGTCTGGACGCCCACGAACAGCGTGCCGTCGGGCGTCACGCGGGAAGGCATGGTCACCGCTGCGACTTGTGCCCCCACGAGCGTCGCCCAGTCGGGGATGATGCGTGCCTGTGCCAGGCGGCCCTCGAGACCCGACCGCTTGAGGTAGCCGGACAGGACCTCAGATACTGCCATGGGAGCCTGGCGTTTTGGATCGGTCATTGAGGCACTTGGAGTACTACGAAAAATACCCTGAAGTTATTGTCAGGTCAAGACTTAAGCTCGTTTTTCAGGGGCTATTTTTTGATGACGACGAAGGTGTCCAGAACGTCCATGTATCCGGCGATGTCCCGACCCCGGACCTCGACCGAAATCTTCACGCCGGGGGAGAGCCCGGAATCGATGAAAAAGAGAAACGGCGCCTCGAAGGTGAACTGGAAGCCGCCATTCACCCCCACCTGCGGTTGCACACCGACCTGCATCCAGAGCGAATCGATCCCCTCGTTGTCGACCGCTTTGATGGTTCCACGCAGGGTGTCGGGCGTATTGACGGTGTCGTGCTGGAAATGGATCGACAGGACCGGAGGCCCGGGACGGGGGCGGTCCTCCCCGCAGGCGAGGGCACCGGCGGCCACCAGCGCGGCAAGGGCTACTTGCCGGTGAATTTGGCTGGCCGCTTCTCGAGAAATG
>DATBCM010000196.1:0-8988 GCA_036270455.1 Gemmatimonadales bacterium
TGCGCGCCGCATCGAACATCACGGTGTCGGTGCGCCCGATCAGGTGCCAGCCACCCGGAATCGCGAACGGGTAGACCCCCGTTTGCGCTCCGGCGATCGCGACCGAGCCGGCCGGCACGCGTTGCCGGGGGGCGGGACGACGGGGAAGCACGAGGGAGGGATCGAGGTCGCCCAGGTAGGCCCAGCCCGGGGCGAACCCGACCAGATAGACCTCGTACTTCCGCGCTGTGTGCCTGGAAACCACCTCCGCTTCGCGGAGCCCAGTTTGCCGCGCCACATCTGTCAGGTCGGGTCCATCGTAGACCACGGGGATGACGACTTCACGACCGCTCGCCCGCGTTGCCGGCTCGAGCCCCTGGAGAAGATCCAGCACGAGTGACGAGGCGGCGGAGTAATCGTGATCGCGTGGGTCAAAGAAGACGGATAAGGTCGTGTAGGCGGGCACCAGGTCCTGGACGAACGGGAGGCGCGCGGCCTCGAGGCGGGCCGCGGCCGCGCGCACCAGCGGATGGGCGACCGCGACACTTCCGTCCCATGCGACCGTGAGCGCGCGGTCCCCCAGTGGTGTGACGCGGGCTTCAGTCACCGTGCGAAGGGCGCGAGGCTGATGCCGGTTGCCAGGAAACGATTTCGCACGGCATCGAGCAGTGGCACGGCCCGCGGTCCGTCGCCATGTACGCACAGGGAGTCCGCGCGGATCAAGAGGTCCGGGCCCTCCCGCGGCGTCAGGCGACCCTCCGTCACGAGCCGGAGCGCGCGCTCCACGGCCAGGTCGACGTCGTCCAGCAGGGCACCGGGTTCCCCCCGCGGCACCAGGGTCCCGTCGGCGCGGTAGCCGCGATCCACGAACGCCTCGGCGGCGGTTCGGACGCCCGCCGCGGATGCCGCTCTCATCATTTCGCTCCCGGGCAGGCAGAGCAGCACCAGGTTGCCTACCGCGCCCACGACCGCGCGCGCCGCCTCGGCATCCCGCACGGCGCGGTTGTAGAGCGCTCCATGCGGCTTCACGTAGCGGAGCCGGGCTCCGGAAGTCCGGCAGCATTCGGCCATGCCCGCGACCTGTTCCGCCACCTGACGGCCGATCTCTGGCGGGGAGAGCCCGAGCTCCCGCCGCCCGAATCCCTCGCGGTCCGCGTACCCCGGATGGGCGCCGATCGCCACGTCCAGCTCCTTGGCCCGTCTCACCGTCGCGAGCATCACTTCGGCGTTTCCCGCGTGACCGCCACAGGCGACGTTGGCCGAGGTCGCCAGCCGCAGCAGGCGCTCGTCGACGGGCGAGACGCCCGGTCCATCCCACTCACCCAGGTCGGCGTTGAGATCGACGGTCGTCACGTGGTCTCCGGAAGGGGGACCGCGTACCTGCGCCAGAGGAGGAACACGGGGACGCCGGCGAGCACGAGCAGATACCCGATCCCGGAGGTGGTGGGCGTGAGATAGCTCAAGTCGAGCACGAGGAGGACATCGACCGCGAGATAGACCAGCGGAACCAGCGGGTATCCCCAGACGCGATACGGGCGCTCCTGGGCCGGGGCTTTCCGCCGCAGGACGAAGACCGACCCGATCATCAGTCCGTAAAACACCATGTCGGCGGCCACGATGTATTCGAGCAGCTGCGTGTAGACATTGCCGTAGACGGGCGATCCGCCCGGCGACGAAGTGACGGTCCGTGGCAGCGTGAGCAGTGCCGCCCACATGCCCTGGAACACGAGGGCCACGGCCGGTACCGCCCGCGCGTTCACGGCACCTGCCTTCGCAAAGAAGAGCCCGTCGCGCGCCATGGCGTAGTAGACCCGCGCCCCCGACAGGATGAGTCCATTGTTGCAGCCGAAGGTCGAGATGACGATGACCGCCGCCATGATCACGCCGCCCGAGGGGCCGAGGATGTTTTGCATCAGGAGGACGGCGACGCGGTTATTGGGGGCGTGCTGGATCTGATCGAGGGGCAGGACCGCGACGTACGCCAGATTGGCGAGGAGGTAGAGCCCCACCACGGTGCCGCAGCCGATGAGGAGCGCCCGGGGCAGATTGCGTCCGGGGTCCTGGACCTCGGCACCGGCGAAGGTCACGTTGTTCCACGCCGATTGCGCGAAGAGCGGTCCCACCATAGCGCGACCCAGGAGCATGAACAGGGCGAGCGTCCCCGCTGGCCTGGCTCCGTTGGCGGCCGGATTCCACCAGGACGACGTGCGCGCCGCGCCTCCGGAGTGGTCTCCCAACGCGAGCCCGACGACGATTAGCCCGGCGAGGGCAGCCACCTTCGCGATGGTCGAAATGTTCTGGACCCGGACGCCCTGCTTCAGCCCGCGCGTGTTGGCGAACGTGAGCACGAGGATCGAGAGCAGGGCGGCGAGCTGTTCCGTGGAAAGACTGATGGCGTAGCCCGAGCTTCCAAGCGCGACGGGTGCAACGATGAACCGAGTGGGGGCGATGCCCGGGACGAGCACACCCAGAAAGCTCGCGAACGCCACGGCCACCGCGGCGATGGTGCCGCTTTGAATGACGGTGAAGAGGGCCCACCCGAAGAGGAAGCCCACACCTGGCCCATAGGCGTCCCGCAGGAACACGTACTGCCCGCCCGCCCGGGGGAATGCCGCCGCCAGCTCGGCGCAGGTGAGGGCGCCGGCAATCGTGAGGAGACCCGCCAGGCCCCACGCCAGGAGCAGCCACCCCGGAGCTCCCACCAGCCGCGCCGACTCGGCCGACGTGATGAAGATGCCCGAGCCGATCATCGATCCGATGACGATGGTGGTGGCGTCGAAGGACCGGAGCGCGCGCTGAAGGGGCGGCATGGCGGGCTAAGGTTGACACCTCCAGTCCGGTTGGGCTAGCCTATCACGCCCGCCGTCTCACACCACGCACTACTCGGAGCGTTCATGGCCAGGTCGTTCCGCTTCACCGCGCTGCTCGGGTTCGCGAGTGCCGCCGGGAGTCTCCACGCGCAGGCCCGTTCCCCCCTGCCCGACGTCACCGCGCCGTTGAAGGTGATCGACACCGCGTACATGAACCGCCACGCCAACGCGTGTGTGGACTTCTTCGACTTCGCGAACGGCGGCTGGATCGCGAAGGACACCATCCCGGCAGCGTATTCGTCGTCGGGCGTGAGCCGCGACATGTCGGACCGGAACGAGCTGGCGGTGCGGTCGGTGCTCGAAGACGCGATGGCGAAGCGGAGCAAGGCCCCGGCGGGGAGCACGGTGCGCAAGCTGGGCACCTACTATGCCACCTGCATGGACTCGACCGCGGTGGAGGCGGCGGGAATCACGCCGATCAAGCCGTGGCTCGCCACCATCGACTCGGTGCAACGCGCGGGACAGCTGCTGCCGGCGTTTGCCACGCTTCAGAGAAACGGCGCGAATGCGGCCTTCTTCTATTCCGCCGATGGGGACCTCCACGACGCGGCCCACTACATCGTGGACCTGAATCATGGAGGTCTGGGCCTTCCGGACCGCGACTACTACACGGACTCCGGGGCCGCGGCGGACTCGACGCGCCAGGCGTTCGTGCTGCACATCACCAAGCTGTTCGAGCTCGCGGGTGAGAATGCGCCCCAGGCGGAAAGCGACGCCGGCGAGGTCCTCGCGCTCGAGACCGAGATGGCGAAGGCGTCGCTGACGCGGGTGGCACTCCGCGACCCGGCGGCCACCGATCACTCGACCACCGCGGAGCAGCTGGCGGCGCTGACGCCGGGACTCGACTGGCCCGGGTACTTCCGCGCCATCGGGATCACCGCGCCGGTGCAGCGGGTGAACGTAGGCGAGCCGGAGTACTTCAAGCGGCTTTCGCGGCTCGTGGATTCGGTGCCCACGTTCGTGTGGCGCGCCTACTTGCGGTATCACGCCATCGGCGGCGTCGCGAGCTGGCTCTCGACCCCCTTCGTGCAGGAGAACTTCGCCTTCTCGTCCCGCTTTACCGGCGCCCGCGCGCTCCTGCCGCGGTGGAAGCGGTGCTTGCGGGAAACGGACGGGGATCTGGGTGAGGCGCTGGGGCAGGCCTACGTCGCGAAGACCTTTTCTCCGGACGCCCGACGGCGTGCCAAGGCCGTCATCGACGACATTCGCGCTGCGTTCCGGGAGCGCCTGCTGCATCTGACCTGGATGTCCGACTCGACCCGGAGCCAGGCGCTGAAAAAACTCTCCCTGATGGGCGAGAAGGTCGGGTACCCGGAGAAGTGGCGGGACTACTCGAGGCTCGAGGTCCAGGAAGGCGCGTTCGCCCTGAACGTGGCGCGGGCGAACGTGTTCGAAAGGAACCGGACGGTGAACCGCCCGGGGCAGCCGGTGGACACGACCGAGTGGGGCATCACTGTCCCGACGGTCAACGCGTACTACGATGGATCGAAGAACGAGATGGTCTTCCCGGCGGGTGCCTTGACCCCGCAAACCTTCGATGCCAAAGCCGACGATGCCGGCAACTATGGCTCACTCGGCGGCAGCTGGGCGGGGCACGAGCTGACTCACGGGTTCGATGACGAGTGCCGGCATTACGACGAGCACGGGAACCTCAGAGATTGGTGGCAGCCCGCCGACTCGGCGACCTTCACCAAGGAAGCCGACAAGATCGTCGCTCAGTTCTCGGGTTACCTCCAGGTCGACACGATGCACGGGAACGGGAAGCTGACCGAAGGCGAGAACATCGCCGACCTGGGGGGCATCCTGACCGGCTATGACGCACTGGAGCGGGCCCTGCAACGGGATGGCCGTCCCGGGCTCATCGAGGGCTTCACCCCGGAGCAGCGCTATTTCATCGGCTACGCGCAGAGCTGGCGGACCCACACGCGGGACGCGACCCTCCGAACCTGGGTAAAGACCAACCCTCACGCGCCCGACTATTGGCGCGCGAATGGTCCGCTCGCGAACGATCCGGAATTCGCCAAGGCGTTCGGGTGCAAGCCGGGGGACCCGATGGTGCGTGCACCCGAGCTGGTGCCGCACATCTGGTAAGTGCGCTTTGACTTTGGTGGTACGCTCCACTAGCGTTCGCCCAACGCGGCGCGCCTGACGCGCGTCGCCCCAGCAAAACGTCAAGGCGGGACTTGGCCAATGCGCCCTAGTCCCGCCTTGTTTTTTTTACCGGGAGCCGTCGTGGCGAAAGAAGCGACCATCGAGATGGACGGCGTCGTGGCGGATGTGCTTCCCAACAGCACGTTTCGCGTGCGCCTGCCCAACGGGCACGACGTCCTGGCCACGCTGGCGGGCAAGATGCGCCGCTTCCGCATCCGCGTGCTCGCGGGTGACCGGGTGACGCTGGACCTCTCACCCTATGATCTGACTCGGGGCCGCATCACGTTCCGGCACAAGTGAACAGCTCCCGGCAGCAGGTCGAGCGGTCGGGGCTCATGGCCGACGGCGGGGCACCTCGCTGTCCGGCGTGCCGCATCCGGCTCTCCTTCGTCACGGACCAGCAGGGCCGGGTGATGGAGATCTGCCGGCGCTGCGGGTATCGCGCCTACGTGGTCACCCGGCGGACTCCGGATGAGGGGCCCGAGCCGGCGCCCACGCCCTAGCCCCGGAGGCGGGAGACGTCTACCGATGGCTTGGGGAACTTCATGCTCAAGCCCTCGAGTGTTTCCACCAGGATCCGGCACACGGCGAGGTTGCGGAACCACTTCTTATCGGCGGGAATGACGTACCAGGGGGCGTCCCGGGTGCTGCATTTTGACAGGACATCCTCGAACGCCTTCATGTAGGCTCCCCAGTATTTCCGTTCGGCAAAGTCGGCCTCCGAAATTTTCCACTGCCGGTCGGGGTCGTTGATCCGGTCTTCGAAACGCTTTTTCTGCTCCGCCCGCGAGATGTGCAGGAAGCACTTGACGATCACCACGCCCTGGTTCGCGAGCAGGGCCTCGAAGGCGTTGATGTCGTCGTAGCGGCGCGACCAGACGGCCCTGGGGACCAGGTTATGGACGCGGGTGACGAGGACATCTTCGTAGTGCGACCGGTTGAAGATGCCGATGTCGCCGAGCGGGGGAGCGGCGCGGTGGACGCGCCAGAGGAAGTCGTGCGCCGCCTCCTGGGGGGTCGGGACTTTGAAGGAAGTTACGCGACACCCCTGGGGATTGAGCCCCGTCATCACGTGCCGGATGGTCCCGTCCTTCCCGGATCCGTCCATGCCCTGCAACACGACCAGGAGCGCGTGCTTGTGCTCGGCGTACATGACATACTGGAGCGCGTCGAGCTTCCGGATGTTCTCGGCCAGCTCCTTCTGCATCCGCTCGTCCTTTTTCCAGCCGTGGGTATTCGCGGGGTCCCAGCCGTCAAGGGACACGGTGCGTTCGGGGGGGATGCGAAGCTTTTGGGACAGGGACATCGGCTTGCCCATGAAAAGGGGGGCTGAACATATTCACAAGCAGGGAACTCCGCTCCCCGCCCCTGGTCGTTCCCACTCTGAACGAGTGGGCACGATAGGCGTTGCGCTTGAAGCGCTGTGCGGTGTCGGGCCCTGGCTTTCAGCCTGGGTTCGACGGCGGAAAACAAACCGTGAATGAAAGGATTTTCTGATGCGACGGATGTTGATCGCGGCCGCCCTCCTGACCGCCCTCCTGGCCTGCGGCAAGGGGGACAAGGGTGCCGCCGTCGCCCCGCCCGCGGACCCCGCCGCGCTGCTCAATCCGGCGGCCCCGGCGCTGACCGCGCAGGCGCCCGCGACCTATCGCGCCAAGTTCGAGACCTCGGCCGGCGACTTCACCGTTGAAGTCACCCGCGCCTGGGCACCCCTCGGCGCGGACCGGCTGTACAACCTCATCAAGAACGGGTTCTACGACGGAGACCGGTTCTTTCGCGTGGTCCCCGGCTTCGTGGTACAGTTCGGGATCAACGGGACGCCGGCGGTCAGCACCGCATGGAAGAACGCCAACATCGCGGACGATCCGGTCACGCAGCACAACACGACCGGCACCATCGTGTTCGCCACGGCCGGGCCCAACACCCGTACCACCCAGCTCTTCATTAATTACTCTGACAACTTCCGCCTCGACCAGATGGGATTTGCGCCGATGGGCAAGGTGGTGCAGGGGATGGACGTGGTGCAGAAGATCTACCCCGGGTACGGGCAGACCCCGAACCAGGACCTGATCCAGTCGCAGGGGAACACGTATCTCTCGCAGGGGTTCCCCCAGCTCGACTTCATCAAGAAGGCGACGATTCAGTAGCCATGACCGCGCCCCGTGTGCCGACCGCACCCTGCGCGAAGTGCGGCCGGCCAGTCGCCGAGACGGCCAAGCGCTGCATGTATTGCGGTGCGGTCAAGTACACATCGGCGCCGGGCACTCCGGAGCGAGTGGCGGAAGAAGCGGCGGCGCTGGAGGAAGACAAGAAGCTGAAACGGCAAGCGGCGCTTTATCGTGCCGGGGTCGGAATGCCGAAGGGCGAGGCGTCACCCGATCAAGGGGCCGGACTGCTCAAGGCGCTCGTCATGCTCTTCGTAAACCCGTTCGCGTCGTTCAAAATCATCAAGAAGATTTTCCGCCCCTGAGCGTCGCCTCGAGCCCGTCCAGCTCGGCAACCAGAAGGTCCCCAAAGTAGAACCTCAGCTCCTCGCGGACGCCCCGATACACGGTGGGGCCGGTATCCAGGCAGATCAGGCTCGAGTCGAGCACTTCCTCCGCCAGGACCAGATCCTGATCGTCCCAGGTGAGCGGGAAGAGGCAATCGACGATCGATTTGAGGTCGTGATAGTCGACTCCCGCCGCGAGGGCGTAGGCATGGATCCGGCACCCGCGCGACTCCCGGTTCAGGAAGACGCAGGCGCCAGCCTCGGTCGCCGTCCGGATGGAACCTCCCCCGGGCATCGACTCGTCCGCGGTGCCGGCACCAGTGAACCACCGGTGCTGCGGAATGCCCGTGAAGGTCTCGAGCGCGCCGGTGTGCGCGTCGAGATTCTTCCGGACGTGCCAGTCGTAGTCGACACCGTAGACGCAGCAGGCGTCGTGACAGAACGTGCACTCGAGGCAGTGGGTGAAGTATTGGCGGGTGAAGATTGCAGGATCGACGGCCGAAAGGATGGGCACGCCGTAGCGGCAGGCGTAGCTGGTCGAGAGTGGGCGTGTCATCACTGGAACCGAAATCCCCCTGTGAGCGTACACAATCTCGATGAAACATCGCATCTCGGCCATCCTGCTGGGCGCTGCGTCGCTCCTGGCCTCACCCCTCGCCTCCGGCCAGACCGCCCCCGGCTACCGGTACACCTTCACGTTTTCCGGTGACGGCACGGACCCGGTGTCAGGCACGACCTGGGCCGCCGGGACCCGATCCCGGATCGACATCGATGGTCAATCCGACCCCCAGTACATCCTGGTGGACAACGCCGCTCATACGGTGATCCTGGTCTACCCCCAGCGACAGGAGTACTCGGTGGTCTCGGACACCACCTTCCAGCGCCTGGTCGGCACCGTGCTCGCATCCTTGCCGGTGGTGAACATCACCCTTTCGGACGCCCAGGTATCCGACACCACCCTGGGCGCCGGGGAGACCATCGCGGGGCACCCCACCGACCGGTACCAGGTGACGCAGGCCTTCACAGTGTCGGTCGGGGCGTTCGGCTTTCAGGCGGTAGGGATGCGCCAGCGGGTGACCACTCAGTACTGGCTGGCCCGCGACCTGAAGCTGCCGTCCAATCCGCTGGTGACGCTGCTGTCTCAGCTCACGACGGTGCTGGCCCAGAGCGACCGGGACTTCGCGCACCGGTCGGCGATGGCGCTTCGTCCCGTGACCCGGGGCACGCCCTTGCGGGTGGTCGTCCATTCCGAGACCAAGTCCGGGGACAAGAACGAGGTCACCCAGAAGACGCAGACGCTCCAGGTGACCTCGATTGCCCCCGCGACCGTGGATCTGTCCCGCTTCGCCGTGCCGGCCGGGTACACGCAAAAAGACCCACAATTCACCGGGAAGATCTTTTAGGTGACTGACGTCTTGATCTGCTTTTGCCCCCGCTCTAACTTTGTCGACCCGCCCTGGTGGTGAAACTGGTAGACACGCTGTCTTGAGGGGGCAG
>DATBCM010000197.1:0-4078 GCA_036270455.1 Gemmatimonadales bacterium
GAGATGCGCCGACACGAATGCCTCAGCGCCGGCAAAGAGGTGGTTGAAGATCCAGAGCACGGTCCAGTCCTGCACTTCCTGCCGCTTGCTGTGGAGGCTGGGAGAGCCGGTCCGGGAGAAGTAGTTCGCTTCCTGCTGGGCCTTGAGGGTCATCATGATCGTGATGCCTTCCCAGGCCGCGAAGGCGGCGCCGGTGCCATTCCGGTGAGTCACCGCCTGCCCCCATCCCGGAATCAAGAGCGAGCGCCAGAGTGCGTTGACCGCGCGCACTTCGTGCAGGGTGTCAGGAGAGGTCGGGATGGCCCGGGTCGAATCCTGGCCAGAGAGGCTAAGGGGCCAGGTCGCCAAGAGGCTAAGGAACAACAGCCGGTTCACGAGGCCACCAATACGGAGAGACGCGCGGGTTCTACCGTGATGGTGCACTCGCGGGTGCCCGGAAGGCGCAGCTCCCCGTCCAGGTGCATCACCAATGGCTGCTCTGAACGAATCGTGATTTCGCGAGCTCTGGTCAGCCGCACTTCTCGCATCTTCCCATGCGTTCCTTTCATTACCTTCGGCAGCGCCATGAGGAACCGGGCGAGGCCCACGCGCTGAATGACACAGAGGTCCAGCGCCCCATCCGCTGGGTCGGCGTCTGGCGCGAACCGGTAACTGCCCCCCGCCGTGGTCCCATTACATACCTCTACCATCATCACGGGACCCCGCTCGATCAACTCCCCGGCCCGGATCTCCAGGACCGGGGGGACGAACCCCGCAAAGGCCTTGAGGACCGGCACCAGGTAGGACAGGAACCCCTTCAACCCCGGCATACCGTCCCGGATCCGCACCACTTCGGGGCCGAACCCGAAGCCGAGGGTGTTGACGAAGTGCTCGCCGGAGACGCGCCCCGCGTCGAAGCGGCGCACCGTGGCGGTCACCAGGCGGCGGACCGCTTGCTCGGGTGAGTGGCGATAGACCCCCAGCAGCTTCGCGAAGTCGTTCCCCGACCCCGCGGGCACCACGCCGAGGGCGGCCCCACTCCCGGCGTCGAGGAGCCCGTTCGCTACCTCGTGGACGATCCCGTCCCCGCCGACCGCGATCACCCGCTCCGCCCCGGCGCGCGACAACTCGGCCGCGAGCGTGACCCCATGCCCGGGACCCGCGGTCTCGACCGCCTCCACCGACCAGCCTTCGTCCTGGAATGCACGGGCCACCCGGTCCTTGAGCCGACGGGCGGTCCCCCGGCCGGCGGCCGGGTTGATGACGAGGTGCGCTAGGTGAGGTAGCCCTCGTCCCACGCGACCTCGAACTCCCACTTGCACGCGGGACACTTGAGCCGCTTCGCCTTGCCGAGCTTGGCGCGCTCGCCGCAGGAGGGGCAGACGCCGTACGGGTCGCCGAGCGACGCGCGGCCACCGGTCCTGGGCGCGCGGACCACCGTCCACTTGGGGTGGGGACGGTTCACGATTTCGATCATGGCCTTGAGGATGCTCTTCGGCTTCCCTCCGACCTCGATCACGACCTCGAGCTCGCTTTCATCGAGAACCCGGTACCACATCCCGCGCCGGATCCTGACGCTGACGTCGTCGCGCAGCCGTGCCCAGCGCGACTTCACGCCGAGCGCGCCCCGCGTCATCGCGAGGCTCCGGTCGCGGACTTCGACGCCGTGAAGTCCACCACGCGCGACGTGTACACGTACACGTTCGGATCCACATGGAACCCCTCCGGCGACGACAGATGCACGGCGGCCATCTGCAGCTGCGCAGTCGGATGAATGAGGGTATAGCTGCCGTCCGAGAGCGTGACGCGTATGGGCAGGTCGAACCGCGGGACCGCATTGGCCCACCGGTATGTGAGCGTGGAGTCCACGATCTTGTACTCGAAGACCGGGATCATGGTCGTCCGCAGATACTCGTCGAACACCTTGGAGAGATTGATCCCGGACTCTTTGCTGATGTAATTCTCGATGTCCTGCGTCGTCACCGTCTGGTGGTAGAACGTGTGCCCCAGACCGCGCAGGATGTTCCGCCATTTGTCGTCGTCACTCACGATCTGGCGGATGGTGTGGAGCATATTGCCGCCCTTGTAGTACATGTCGCCGGACCCATCCCGGTTCACACCGTAGGGGCCGATGATCGGGGCGTCGTTCCGCACCTGGAAGCGGGTGCCGATCACGTAGTCCGCGCCGGCTTCCTTCCCCCGCAGGCACTCCACGAAAAGATTCTCGGAGTAGTTGGCGAAGCTCTCGTGGATCCACATGTCCGCCTGGTCCTTCGCCGTGATGCTGTTGCCGAACCACTCGTGCGCGGACTCGTGCACGATGATGAAGTCCCAGTTCTCCCCCTGCCCGGACCGCGACAAGTCGATGCCGGTGCCGGTCGCCGCCGAGTAGTAGCCGTCTTTGTAGTGGTTCCCGTAGGCCACGGCGCTCTGATGCTCCATGCCGAGGTGCGGGGTTTCGACCAGCTGGTAGCCGTCGCGGTACCAGGGGTACGGACCGAACCAGTGCTCGAAGCACTTCATCATGGTGACCGACTGCTGGAACTGGACCTTCGCGGTATCGAGGTGATACGCGAGAGGCCAGAAGTTCATCGTCAGCTTGCCGGACTCACCCGCGTAGTCCTGTTCGAAGTGAGCATAGACCGCGGCGTTCACGGCCACGTCATAGTTGTTGATCGGTTCGGTCACGAACCACTCGAACGTGGTCGTGTGGTCCTTGTTGTGGGTGGTGCTGCGGAGCCGGCCGTTCGAGACATCCTGCAAGGGATCGGGCACCGTGATGGCGATGCGCTGGCTGTCGGGTTCGTCGGCGAGGTAGTCCTTGTTGGGCCACCACACGCTCGCCCCCAGGCCCTCGCACGCCGTCGCGATCCAGTCCCGGCCCAGCGAATCTTTGGCGAAGACGAAGCCGCCATCCCAGGGGGCCCGGCGGGCCACGCGGACCTTCCCATGGTAGTAGACCGCGACGGTCTTCACCGCGCCGACCGTCTGCGGAGCCGCCAGCGTCACCAGGAAGGCGTTCCCGTCCCGGGTGTAGGTCAGCTGCTTCCCATCCTGGAGCATGCTGTCGACCTGCAGGGGTTCCTGCAGGTCGATCTGCATCTGCTTCGACGGCCCCGTGATCTTGTAACTGATGCCGTTCCACCCCTTGATGGAGGAGTCGGACGGGCTCACGGCCACATGGAGATCGTAGAACGTGACGTCCCACCAGGCGCGTTCAGGCGTGTTGGAGCCGCGGATGGTATCGGCATGGGTGAAGACTTCAGGCCGCTGAGCCGCGAGACTCAGGGGCAGCATCAGGCTGGCGAGGAGCAGGCGCTGGCGCAAAAGACACTCTCCCGGGGAGTTCAGATCAGGGGCGCGGGGGCACAGAATGGCATTCGGGAGCCGTCCCGGCAAGGTGGGGGCAACTCGTTGCGGACCCGCTGTATAGCGATTGTGATTTTTGACCGAATCTCGTCAGCTCTGCAGGAGGGGGGCGAAGGCTAGGGCGTTTCGCGTTGGCAGGGCGGACACGGCGCGGTGCCATAGGAGCAAAACACGCAGCACTTCCCTGGTCCGGGTGTGACCATCATGCGGCAGCGCGGGCACTCCCAGAAATGGACGCACGCGTTCTCAGGCATCCGCTCCCGATGTTGGTGTCCACAGCCGGGGCATGTGATCGTTGCCTCGATGATGCTCGTGGGCATCTGGTTACCGATAGTAGTCTTCATTCTATGGTGTCGCGGAGCGCCTCGTTGCCGGCGCCCAGTATGTGAACTCCTTCTCGTAGCACACGCCCTCCAGGTCGGCGACCCGGTCCTGGAAGTAGGCCCGGGCGTCTGTGATGGCTTGGTTATAGATGGAGGGCCGATCTCCTTCACGCAGAAGTCGAGCAGCAGACCGGCTTGGAGGCTGCCGATCTCCTGCTCGAGATTCTCGGCGAAATAACGCTTGATGGAGGCTTGGAGTTGCTTCGCGGTGTCGACTGGGAGTGTGATGGCCATAGAGTGTGCCCGTGTGGAGCGAATGGTTAGGCTGCGCGCTTCACAGGGGCTTCCCCAGCTGTCGGCGCGTACGGGGTGATCGTGGGCGGCAGTCGCTGCCCTTCGACGGCACG
>DATBCM010000198.1:0-2985 GCA_036270455.1 Gemmatimonadales bacterium
CCTCGGGCGCGCAGCCGGCGGTCACGCGCGGAATCCGCGGTGAGTGACGGGATACTGCCGACCTCGAGCGGCGGCCGGGCCCGCAACGCGATAACGGCCGCGTTGCGCTGGCGACGCTGGTGCAGGCGGTCTAGCTGCCAACGGCCGGCCCACACGCAGCCAGCCGCGGTCAAGCAGGCCGCCACGAGGGCGAGGCTATCCCGTCGATCGGGCACGATGACGCCCTCCCCTTCCCTCCCGGACGAGCATCAGCTTCTCGTCGCGCGACAACCGGCGGAGTGCGGCTTCGCGCCGCAGCGCGGCCCGACGGTCGGGCTGACGCTCCTCGTAGACCAGTCGCACCGGGCGGCGGGCCCGGGTGTAGGCGCTCGCGGTTCCCGCCCGATGACGCGCCAAGCGACGGCGGAGGTCATTCGTGATTCCGGTGTACAGCGAGCCATCGCGGCAGCTCAGCATGTACACGATCCACACCGGGCTATTCCAGCTTGGCGTCGAGGGTGATCTGAGGGATTCCGGCGAGCGCCTTGGAGACCGGGCAACCTCGCTTCGCCTCTTCGGCGGCCTTCTGGAAGCCGGCCTGATCGACACCCGGCACCTTGCCTCGCACCGTGAGCTCCATCTTGGTGATGGTGGGCGCGCCGCCCACGACCTCGAGGGTACAGGCAGCGCTGGTTTCGACCCGCGTGGCGGGCTTGCCGGCCTTTTCGAGGCCGGCGGAGAGGGCCATGCTGAAGCAGGCCGCATGCGCCGCCGCAATGAGCTCTTCGGGATTGGTGCCTTTCTTTCCTTCGAACCGTGTCGCGAAGGAGAAAGGCCCGCTGAAGGCGCCACTCGCCGCCTTGAAGCTTCCTTTGCCGTCCTTGAGCTTACCTTCCCAGACCGCGCTCGCCTGACTCGTGGGCATCGTGTCGACTCCGCTGAAGTGGGGAGGCGGAAATCTGGCGGAAGGGACGGGGGGACGCTACGCTTGGGACGCAGGCTGCGCGAGACAGAAAGGGAAGCAGACGATGGCCACTAAGAAACCGGCCCGACGTTCCACACGGAAATCGCCGTCGGCTCGCCCCGAACGGCAGCAGCCCGAGTCGTTGCGGCTGCGCTCCATCGCCGCGTCGTTCACCGTCAACGACCTGGACAAGAGCATCGCCTGGTACCGCGACGTCCTGGGTTTCACCGTGGGCGAGCGCTGGGGGGGCGGGGGGGAGCTCCGCGCCATCCAGATGAAGGCCGGGGCGTGCGACATCATGCTCAATCAGGACGATTTCGCCAAAGGCCGGGACCGCCGGAAGGGCGAGGGCTGTCGCCTCTGGGCGGCGACGATCCAGGACATCACCGCGCTCGCGGCCCGGGTGAAGGCGGCCGGGTGGCCGCTCGACCGCGAGCCGACCGAGACGCCCTGGGGCGACTGGGCGTTCATGGTGTCCGACCCGGACGGCTTCAAGATCACGATCATCCAGGAGTAGGATGCTACCCCTGACCGTCGCCGCGCTCGTCCTGCAGCAATCGGTCGCCGACACGTCTCCGTTCCGCGCGCTGGGGCTTCCCGCCGCGAACCGCGTGCGCGGCGCGTCGGGTGCGCCCGGCCCCGACTACTGGCAACAGCGCGCCGACTACACCGTCCGCGCGACGCTCGACACAGCGGGATCAATCATCCGGGGCACCGAACGCCTGCATTACGAGAACCACTCCCCCGATACCCTGACGTTCGTGTGGATCCAGATCGAGCAGAACATCTTCGCGCAGACGAGTATCACTTACGCCCTGAATCAGCCGCCGCTGCACTTCGCCGGAGGCGCGGTGTTCGATTTCACGGGCAAGGGCTTCATCGGCGGCATCACCATCGAGCGGTTTCGTGCGGCGGGCAAGGATCTCACGCGGACGGAATACGGGACGATGATGCGGGTCGAGCTGCCCTCCCCCCTCGCTCCGCGAAGGACGATCGATTTCGACGTCGCCTGGCACTTCCCGGTCCCGCCGTACGGGGGGGGGCGCATGGGTCGGATCGGCAACCGCCTGTACGAGATCGGCCAGTGGTACCCGCGCATGGTCGTGTACGACGACGTGCACGGCTGGAATCCCCTTCCCTACATCGGCGCCGGGGAGTTCTACCTCGAATACGGTGACTACGACGTGACCCTCACGCTGCCCGCGGGGTTCGTGGTGGCCGCGACCGGGATCGTGGCGAACCCGCTGGCGGTCTGGACGCCGACGCAGCGCACGCGGCTGGTGCGCGCCCGGACCTCGGCCGAGCCGGTGGCGATCGTCACCAAGTCGGAGGCCACCGCGCACGGCGCGCAGCGTACCCCGGGAACCAAGACCTGGCACTTCACCGCGAAGAACGTCCGCGACTTCGCGTGGGCCGCATCCCCCGACTTCCGCTGGGACGCGTCGGCCTGGAACGGCATTCTCATCGAAACGTTCTATCGGCCGGGTGCCACACCGTGGGAGGAAGCGAACCGGATGGCGTGGTTCACCATCAAGCATTTCAGCGAGACCTGGGGCCGGTATCCGTGGCCCCAGGCCACGACTGTAGAAGGCCTGGTCGAAGGAATGGAGTACCCGATGCTCACCTTCGTGCCCTCGATCGCGAAGCGCGAGGATCAGTTCTGGGTCCTCACGCACGAGTTCGGGCACGAATGGTTCCCGATGATGGTGGGTTCGGACGAGCGGCGCTACCCCTGGATGGACGAGGGGTTCAACACGTTCATCGACTACGGCTCCGCGGAAGGCTACTTCGCGGGAACGACGTATGGCGACACGGTACGGCGCGAGCTGCTCACCGATTATCGGATCTCGGCCGCTCCGGGGGAGGGCGAGCAGCCGCTGATCACCAAGCCCGTCGAGTCCCGCGATCTGGCGTGGACGGCGTACCAGAAGCCGGCGCTCATGCTCACGGTGTTACGCGATGCCGTGCTCGGGAAGGAGGCCTTCGAGCGCGCCCTGCGCGAGTACGTGCGGCGCTGGACGTTCAGGCACCCGCAACCCGCG
>DATBCM010000199.1:0-7480 GCA_036270455.1 Gemmatimonadales bacterium
CGGGCGAGGAGGTCGACGGCCGCGGCCAACGCGGCACCACCCTCCGGGGCCGCGTCGATCCCCTCCTGTCGCTGCAGGTCGTCGGCCGCCCGCTCGAGCGCCTGGTCGGTGACGGCTGCCGCCCCTCCCCCGCTTTCCCGCAACGCCTTCAGCATCAGGCGATCGCCCAGGGGGCCGGGGACTCGGAGGCCCGCGGCGACCGTTTCGGGGTCGGGCCAGGGCGTGCAGTGATCCGCACCGGTCTGGAAGGCCTGGACCACGGGTGCGCATCCCGTCGCCTGGACCGTGAACATCCGCGGCATTCCGCCCCGCACCCATCCCGCTTCGCGCAACTCTCCGAAAGCCTTCCACATGCCGATGAGGCCGGTGCCGCCGCCCGTGGGATACACGATGACGTCCGGGAGCGTCCATCCCAGCTGCTCGGCGAGCTCCAGGCCCAACGTCTTTTTCCCCTCGATCCGGTACGGCTCGCGCAGCGTGGATACGTCCACTGCTCCGGTCTCGGCCGAGTAGGCGCGGGCGGCCTTGCCGCAGTCGCCGATGTGGCCGTCGATGAGCTGGAGATCGGCACCGAACCGCTTGATCTGAGAGAGTATGGTGGCCGGCGTGCTGGCGGGCGCGTAGACCCGCGCGCTGACTCCCGCCCGCGCGGCGTACGCGGACAGCGCCACCCCGGCGTTGCCGGCGGTGGGGACCACGAATCGAGTGGCCCCGGCGAGCACGGCTCGAGAGACCGCCGCGGCCAGGCCTCGCGCCTTGAAGGAGCCGGTGGGATTCAGGCCTTCGTCCTTCACGAGCAGATGCTCGAAGCCCAGCTGCCGGCCCAGGCGGTCGAGACGCAGCAGCGGTGTGCACCCTTCCCCGAGGGTGACCGGTTGTTCGCCCTCGGCGAGGGGAAGCCATTCGCGGTACCGCCACATGTTCCTGCGGCGGTCCTTCAACAGGGACTTCGCTTCCGCCGGAGGGAGCGCGGAATACTTGACGAGATAGGGTGCACCGTCATGCGGGCAGACACCCGGCAGTCCGTCGGCGTTGCGGGTGTCGTCGCAACGGGAGCACACGAGGGTCCAGGGCAGACTCATCACCGGTCCTTCAGGCGGTCGAGGATGCGCTCCGCGAGCGCGGTCGAGAACCCGGGGAGTGCGGCGATTTCCTCAGGCGTGGCGGTTTTCACCCCGGCCAACGAGCCGAAACGTTCCAGGAGCGACTTCCGGCGGGAGGGTCCAATCCCGCGGATCTCCAGCAGGGCCGACGTAATGGTGCGGGCCGAGCGGCGCTTCCGGCTGTAGGCGACGGCGAAGCGGTGCGCCTCGTCGCGGGCCCGCTGCAGGAGGCGCAGGGACGGGCTCCGGCGCGAAAGGATGAGGGGGTCAGAACGATCCGGGAAGAACACATGTTCTTCCTTCTTCGCGAGGCTCACCAGGGGCAGCGCCGGCGCCCCGGCCGCGGTTGCGGCCGCGACCGCCGCGGAGAGCTGTCCCTTGCCCCCGTCGATCACGGCCAGATCGGGGAGCGGTTTCTGCTCGGCGAGGCGCCGCGTCACGAATCGGGTGATCACCTCGTGGATGGCCGCGAAGTCGTCCTGCTGGGCCGGGCCCTTGATCTTGTACTTGCGGTATTCGCTCTTCTTGGGGCGGCCCGATTCGAACCAGACCAGCGAACCGACCGTGTCCCGGCCCTGGTTGGTCGAGATGTCGACACAGATGAACGACCGGGGCACTGCCGCGAGCCCCAGGTCGCGGCCGAGCGCGTACACCGGGTCGGCAGCCCGCTCTTCGATATCGAACGACTCGATCATCAGCGAATCGAGCAGATGCCGGGCATTTTGCTCGGCGAGGGCCACCACTCGGGCGTTCGCCCCCCGCTGGGGCGTCAACCAGTCGACGTCGGCGGACAGGTCGCGCAGCGCTTCGAAGTCCTCCGGCGCGAACGGCAGAAGTACGCGGGTCGCCCGCTGTTCCAGGGGCAGATAGTACCGCACCAGGAAGGAGGAGAGCACGGCGGCCTCGCTCTCCCCTTCCGCGTGCTCCAGGAACCGGTGCTCCCGGGCGACGACCCGGCCTTCCCGCACCCGGAGAATGACGCCGCACGCGTCATCCCCGTCCCGGGCGAATCCGATGGCATCCGCGTCTCCTCCCCCGACCTGCTCCACTGCCTGAGGCCGGTCGATCTGCTCCAGCCACTGGATGGCATCCCGCAGCTGGGCGGCCCGCTCGTAGTCCTGGACCTTGCTCGCGTCGTGCATGCGCTCCCGGAGCCGGGTGCGGACATCCACGGTCTTGCCTTCCAGGAAGAGCAGCACGTCGTCGATCATGCGCCGGTAGTCCTCTTGCGTCTGGTAGTGCACGCAGGGGGCCTTGCAGCGCTCGATGTGATAGTCGAGACAGGGCCGGTCGGGGTGCTCCTGGGGGAGCTTCCAGTTGCACGACCGGACGGTAAAGAGCCGGCGGATGATCTGGAGCGTCTGCCGCAGGGTGCCGACGTCCGTGTACGGGCCGTAGTACCGCGCCCCCGGAATGGACACCCGCCGCACGACCAGGATACGCGGGAAGGCCTCACCCAGGGTCACGGCGATCTGCGGGTAGCTCTTGTCATCCCGGAGGAGGACGTTGAACCGGGGGCCGTGCGTCTTGATGAGGTTGTTTTCGAGCAGCAGGGCCTCGGCCTCGGTGGGGACCACGATGGTCTCCACCGCGGCGATCTGCCGGACCAGCGCCTGATGCTTGGCGACGTCCTCGTGATCGGGGCCGAAGTACGACCGGACGCGCGAACGGAGACTCTTGGCCTTCCCGACGTAGAGAATCTCCCCCTCGGCGTCCTTCCAGAGGTAGACGCCGGGGTGGTCGGGGAGCGTAGCTAGCGTGCGGGCGAGTTCCGGAGGTATTGCCATAGGCGCATCGCATCTGGGTGCCGGAGCAGTACGGTCACCGCCCCATATACGACTCCAAAGATAGCGAAGGCCACAATGGCGAGCGGAATGGGGGTGAGTCCGTGGGCCAGGCGTGCGACGAACCACCCTGCACCACCCGCGAGCACCGCGCCGCCGAGCGCCGACCCGAAGTTCCGCCAGTCCTGGACGTGCAGAATTCGCCCGATGCGCCCGTTCAAATCGCGCACATGGAAGACCAGGCTGACGCTCCACCCGATGGACGACCCCAGGGCGATGCCTGCTGGACCCAGCCAGCGCAGGAGGAGGAACGCCGACAGGCCGGCCAGCACCAGGCAGGAAATGGCTATGGTGACGGGCGTGCGGGTGTCCCGCAGGGCGTAGAAGCCGGACGCGAAGAGTTTGACGGATGCCTGTCCGAGAAGACCGACGCCGTACGCCGCGAGCACCAGGCCGACGAGGTGCGAGTCCCGGGCCTCGAACCTTCCCGTCTGAAAAATCGCGGCGGCAAGGGGTGTGCCGAGCGCCATGAACGCGACGGCGGACGGCAGGACGAAATAGGCGATGCGGCGGAAGCCCATCGCCACGCGGGTCCGGAGGAGCTGGTCGGCGCCCTCCGTCACCGCTTCCCGGGACAGGTCGGGGAGCGCCACGGCATTCACGGATGCTCCGAAGAGGCTGACCGGCAGCACTTGGACGAGCTGGGCGTACCCGAGCGTCGACGTGCCTCCATGTCCCGTGAGCGTGGAGAGGAGCGCATCAACCAGTCCCGAGAGCTGCGCCGCCCCCGCCCCGACGACGACCGGGATGAGCGCCCGGACCACGTCCCGTGTCCCCTCAGGCACGAGGCTCGCGCGGAGGGGGATGCCGTGCAGCAGGCGCCAGCAGGCCGGGAGCTGCACGGCAATCTGCAAGACCGAGCCTGCGACGGTGCCCCAGGCGAGTGCCAGGGCGAGCTGATAGAGCTGCGCGTCCACCGGCAGCGCGCGGTTCACGTACCACGTGGCCCCGGCAAGCATGGCGACGATGCCGGCGACGTTCCAGAGGGCGGGTGCGGCGTAGGGCAGAAAGAAACGCCGGTGAGTATTGAGGATGCCCAGGCACCAGGCGGACACGACCATCAACCCGGTCATCGGGAAGAGGATGCGCACCAGGGTGACGGTCAGTGCTTTCCGGGGCTCGTCGAATCCGGCGGCGATGACGTCGGTGATGGTAGGAGCGAACGCGATCCCCAAGACCGCCAGGACTCCGGTCGCGAGCACCACGAGACCGAGGACGGCCCCCGCCAGCGCGCGCGCCGCGCTCTTGTCCTCGCGCTCGTTCAGGGCCGCGTATACCGGAATGAACGATGCGGAGAGAGTCCCCTCCCCCAGCAGGTTGCGGATGGTGTTCGGGATCCGGAGGGCGATGCGGAAGGCGTCCGCCGGGATGGTGTCGTTGCCGAAGTAGTGGGCGAAGACGCGCTCGCGGACGAAGCCGAGCACCCGACTGACCAGGATGCCCGCGGCGACCAGCGCGGCGTGGCGGCCGCCGCTCTCGCGTGGCATCAGGTCTTGGGTTTCTCGAGCAGCTTTTGGACGAACTGGACCTCGTCGCGGGTGGAGGCCAGGAGGGACTTCATCTCCTCCACGTCCGCCTCGAGCAGGTCGATCTTCCGCTGCAGCTCCTTCACTTCGGGCGCATTCTGCGATTCCACCTGTGGGTCCATCCGGCGCGCGAACGATCGTCCCAGTGGTGAATCCACCAGGATGGCCGTGATCGGGATGAGCAGGGCGATGAAGAGGACGGCGCCGAGGACGATTTCCCACATACCGGGGATACTAGAGAGCGTCGGTCCAGCGCGCCACCTCGCGCGCCAGCTCGTCCACCAACGAAGACCCGTACCGCAGCAGGAAGGACCCGACGGTGAGGGAGCGTTCCTGCGGTGCCCCCAGCGGGTAGAGCGCGGCGCGGGCCCTGGTGATCTGCCCGGTGAGCGTGTCCTGCGTCCGCTTCACGCTTGCCACCAGCTTCTTTTCGATCTCGTGGGTGCCGCCCAGCGCCTGGTTGCGGGCCGACTGCACGGTCCGTTCGAGGGTGGGATCGATCGTCGCCGAGGCCCGAGCCAGGGCGTCATACTCCGAAGCCAGGGAGGTGCGGAGCCGCTCCAACAGCTCGAGGGTCTCCGGCGGCAGGGCGCCCTTGGCGATCCGCCCTTCCAGCGCACCGGCGGGCGGCTTCAGGTCGTCGATGGTGATCCCGTGCCGGTCGAGCACTTTCTCCACTTTCGACTCGATCAGGACGCCGGACCAGCGCGGTACCGGGGTCTGGGGCGTGACGCCGAGGGCGGCGTGGCAGGGGGCGGCGTCCGGGAGGTACTGGAGCTCCCCCGGCCCGGCGCAGTACGCCACGGTCGGAAAGAGCGCGGCTTCGACGGCGGGGCGCAGCAGCACGTTCGGGGACAGCCGGTCGGGTGCGGTTGCGGCGATCCCCTCGAGCTCGGTGCGCGTGAACTGCTCCTCACTGCGCCGCGTGACGAAGTTTTTCCCTTCGGCTCGCAGCCGGTCCCGTCCGAGCTTCCCCTCCACGAGCACCGGTGCAAGACCATCCGGCAGAACCACGTCGAGTGCCTTGAGGAGCCACGGGGCGGCCGCGCGTTTGGCGGACGGAGCGTGGGCGCGGAAGATGGCGAGGCCGGAACTCGAGAGCAACGTATTGATCGCCTCGGCGAAGGCATCGGCGAGGTTCTGCTCGGGGCGGTAGGCGGCGCTGAGCCATGAGAGCACACCGGCCTTGAACTCGGTGTCCGGTGTTCGGGTGCGCAATTCGTCGAGCGCCCGCGTGACCTCCTCACCACATCGTTCCCGGAAGAGCGAGAGCTGGGGAGCGTCCGCGGAGCGCTCGCGGAGCACGAGCGCGTGGGGCTCGCCGGCCGCGTCCAGGAAGGCACAGTGGTTGGCCTCCGCGAAATCGGCGTCGTCGCCGGCGGCCCAGAACACGGGCACCACCGGAACCTTCCGTTCGCGCTCCAGGCGGGCGGCCAGGGCGATGGCCGACAGGGCCTTGTGCACGGTGTACAGGGGGCCGGTAAAGAGCCCGGGCTGCTGGCCGGTCGTCACGACGAGGACTTCCCCCTTCGCGAGGCGGTCGCGCCCCGGACCGGGGAGCACGGCATCCAGCACGTCGGGCGAGATGCGGTGCGGCACGCCGGCCCGGGGGCGGCGCGCGTCTGCGGTAATCGGAGTGGTGAGCACCCGCGGCAACATGCCCTACTTCTCCTCTTCGAAGACGTCTGCTTGAAACGTCAGAACCCGGGTTCCGGGTTCACGCCAGGCCCCAGGAGGCAGGCCGGCCTTCTCGCACGTCGCGTCGAGGAGCTGTGCCGGCCCCCAGCGCTGTTCGGGCGCCACCTGCGGCAACAGAAGCCCACGCGCGCTCCCCCGCTCCACGATCAGTCCATCCCGCCCGATCACCACCGCCCCGGCATCCTTGGGATCGACCGGCGTGGGCGTGGTGAGGACCGAAATCTCGATGGTCACCCGGTCCACTTCTTCGGTCGACAGGGGCGGAAATCGCGGATCCTCTCGCGCCGCCGATACGGCGAGCCCTGGAATCAGTTCCGCCAGGGTGCGGTCCGCGGCGATGTGTCCCAGACAACCGCGAAGCTCCTCGCCGATCCGGAGCGTCACGAACGCCCCGCGCCTGGGGAGGGACTCTTTCCACCCGAACATCGCAGGACCCTGTCCCCGGCCGAGTGCCTGGCGCAGCGCGGCGCGAGCCATCGCGAGCAGCACTTTCCGCCCACCCGGAGTGAGCTCAGGGTCCCCGGTGATATGGCTCTCCCCGCCTGATGGTGTAAGCGCGATAGAGCTGCTCCAGCACCACCACCCGCGCCAATTCGTGGGGCAGCGTAAGCGCTGACAGAGACCACACCTGATCGGCCCGCTGCAGCACGTCGTCGGGCAAGGCCGTGGCGCCGCCGATGGCGAAGACCACGTCGCGCGCCTCGCGCTCCCACCCCTCCGTCTGGCTGGCGAGATCGCGGGAGGACCAGGAGTCTCCGGTCCGCGACAACGCCACGAGGCGCGCCCCCGCCGGGATGGCTCCCAGGAGACGCGCCTCGTCTTTCACCTCCGCTGCCTCGATCTTCGCGTAGTAGGAGAGCCGCTCCAGGTACCCGTCACACGCCGCGCGGAGCGCCGCGTCCTTCACGCGGCCCACCGCGACGACGCGATACTTCATCAGGCATACATCCCACGGAGCCGGTGCACGGCGGCGACGCGGTCGATCGACAGCATGTAGGCCGCGATGCGGGTGTTGACCTTGTGCTTGTCGGCCAGGGCGACCACGTCGTTGAACGACTTCACCATGATCTGCTCGAGCCGGTTGTTCACCGTGGGTTCATCCCAGAAGTACCCGCCGCGGTCCTGTACCCACTCGAAGTAGCTCACCGTGACGCCGCCGGCGTTCGCCAGGATGTCGGGGATGACGAAGATGCCCTTGTCCTCGAGGATCTTGTCGGCGCCCGCCGTCGTCGGCCCGTTGGCGCCTTCGCAGATGATCTTCGCCTTGATCTTGGGGGCGTTCTTCGACGTGATCACGTTCTCGAGCGCG
>DATBCM010000200.1:0-1561 GCA_036270455.1 Gemmatimonadales bacterium
CTGGCCGGCGGGGTGGCCCACGACTTCAACAATCTCCTGACCGTGATCCTCGGGTCGGCGGACCTCCTCCTCGAGACGCTGAGTGCCGACTCGCCCCAGCGGGAGGACCTCACCGACGTCCGCCAGGCGGCCCTGCGCGCCGCCGCGCTGACCCGGCAGCTCCTGGCGTTCAGCCGCCAGCAGGTGCTCCAGCCGGTGGTCCTGAACCTCAACGGGGTCCTGGAGGGCACCGAGCGGATGCTGCGCCGCCTCATCGGCGAGGATGTCGTCCTCACCGTGCGCCTCGATCCGGAGCTGGGCTCGGTCAAGGCCGATCCGGGGCAGATCGAGCAGATCGTGATCAATCTGGCGGTCAACTCCCGCGACGCGATGCCGGACGGTGGGCAGCTCATCATCGAGACGCGGAACACGGAGGTGGACGCGTCCCACGGGGCCCCCAACTCGGCCGACGCGCCGGGGAGATGGGTCATGCTCGCGGTGTCGGATACGGGCACCGGTATGGACGCCGCAACCCAGGCGCGGGTCTTCGAGCCTTTCTTCACGACCAAGGAGAAGGGCAAGGGGACGGGGATGGGTCTGGCGACGGTCTACGGCATCGTCAAGCAGAGCGGGGGCTACATCTGGCTGTACAGCGAGCCGGGACAGGGGACGACGTTCAACGTTTACCTCCCCCGCGTGGACGACCCGGTGGAAGCCCAGGCCCCGGCATTCTCCCCCACGTCACTCACCGGCACGGAGACCGTGCTCCTGGTGGAAGACGACACGGCCGTCGGGGGCGTGGCGCAGCGGATCCTGGAAGGGTACGGGTACACGGTCCTGACGGCGTCGGACGGCGGCGAAGGGTTGGCGTTGGCCCAGAGGTACGACGGCGACATTCACTTGCTGCTCAGTGACATCGTGCTGCCCACCTTGAGTGGACCCGAGGTGGCGCAGCGCCTGGCGGAGCGCCGGCCGGCCACGCGGGTGCTCCTCATGTCTGGGTACACTCCCGAGGCGGTCACCCGCCGGGGGATTCTCGAGGCTGGAACGGCACTGCTGCAAAAGCCCTTCACGGTGCAGGGACTCGCCGCCAAGGTCCGGGAGGTCCTGGACAAGTGAGCTCAGGTACGGAGTGATGGGCCCTCCAGGATTTGAACCTGGGACCGACGGATTATGAGTCCGCTGCTCTAACCGCTGAGCTAAGGGCCCGACGCAGGTGCAAAGTATAGTCAGTGAACGCGGAACGTGGAACGCGGAACGGGGAACCGCAACACCGGTTCCGCATTCCGACTTTCGCCTTCCGCGTTTAGAGGAGGCCCCCGCGTCGCAGTTTCCCCACCTGATCAAACACCGCTTCATGGGCGGCGAGCACTTCAGCCGGAGCGACGGTCGAGACGCCGGCCTTGCCGACCTCGATCGCCGCCGCGTAGGTCGCCATCTGCGCGGCCTCGCGCACCGATGCCCCCGCCGCCAGCGCCGTCCCCACCCATGCCGTCACCGTATCGCCGGCGCCGGAGACGTCATAGACCTCACGGGCCATCGCCGGCACCCGCACGATATCCTTGTCTTTGGTCACCAGGAC
>DATBCM010000201.1:0-3509 GCA_036270455.1 Gemmatimonadales bacterium
GATGGACCCGAGCTCGCGCGCGGCCTGCGAGATCACGAGGAAACTCATGATGCTGGACAGGAGGACGATCAGCGCGACCGCGTGGACGGCGGTGAAACGGATCTGATTCATGGTGACGCGAAATGCCACCGCCCGGCCCGCGACGGGCAGGGTGACGAGCGCCCGGAGGGCACCAAAGCCGAAGCGCGCCAGCGCCCCCAGTTGGGAGAGCCGGCGCGCCACGAGACTGCCCAGACGGCCGATGACGTTCACCGGCCGGTCAGCCCTGCTGGATTTTCTTCAGCCCTTCCTGGGCCTCGGTGTAGTTGGGGAAGGCCGCGATGGCTTGCTTGTACATCTCCACCGCCTTGTCTTTCTTCCCCTGGTCCTGGTAGAGCAGGGCGCGGGAGTAGAGCGTCATCGCCTCCGTCGGCACCTGGCGGCTCATCCGCTGGGTGGCCACGTCCTTGGGCAGGGGCGGAAGGTTCGCGTCCTTCATCAGGCGCTGGGCGACCTCCGTGATGATGCTGAACAGCTTGTCCTGGGATGCGGTCGCGGACTCGGTCTTCATGATCTCGGTCGTTTCGACGTTGATCAGCCTGATGTCCACCCGCCAGGTGCCCATGTTGGCGATGAAGGTGCCCGTGACGGCGTACTTGGCGCCCACGATCTTGCCGACCTTGGCCGCGGTCTGCGGGTCCACCCGGCCCGACGCGCCCAGGTTCTGCTCGTCGGTGAGCTTCTGGATCTCCTGCCGCTCGACCACCCGCCAGCCGTTGTTCACGGTCAGCTCGGTAATGAGCTCGCCCGCGAAGCCCCGCTGCAGACCCTCGAGGTCGGCGGGATCCTTCATCCCCATCGAGCCACCGTTCTCGAAGGCGAAGACGGCGACGCCCGGACGGGAGTCCGGCGTCACGGCCTGTTGCGCGATCGCCGGCCCCGCGAAACCGATCACGGCGGCGAGCGCCAGCATCGAACGCGAACGCATAGAGTGCTCCTCGGGTCCAAGACCCCTGTGGGTACTCACAACGTCAGCTGCAAGCCTTCTTGGGCGGCGAGCACTTCACCCCGCCAGCCCAGCTTCTTCGCTTCCTTGCGGGCGGCGGCCAGGACGTCGTCCATCGCGCCGTCCGTGTGCTCGGGCTCGTGATGGAAGAGCACGAGCCGCTTCACGCCCGCCTCCGCCGCGAGGGCCACCGCCTCGGTGTAGCTCGAATGCCCCCATCCAGCGTGCGCCGCGAGCTCATCGGGCGTGTACATCGCATCGTGGATCAGCACGTCCACGCCCTGGAGAAACGCCACCAGCTCTTTCCGCCAACCGGGACCCGTCTCGTACTTCCCGCCCGGCCCCAGCTCGTTGTCCGTCACATACGCCAGGCTTGGGCCCCCCACCGCGGGGGTCAGTCGATACCCCAGCGTGGTGCCCGGGTGCCGCAGGCGCATGGAGCGCACCTTGAACTCGCCCACGGGGAACTCGCCCGAGACGACGTGCTCCACGGTCAGCCGCGCAGAAAGGGCGTCGAGCGGAACCGGGAACACCGACGGGTGCATCTGCTGCCGGAGAATGTCCTCGAGGGACACCTCTCCCTGCTGCGATCCCCAGATGCGGATCTGATTGCCCGGGGAAAAAAATGGCTTGAAGTAGGGAAGGCCCTGGATGTGGTCCCAGTGCGCGTGCGACAGCAGGATCTCCGCCGTCACCGCGCCGTTCTGCCGTTCCACCAGCTTCCCGCCCAACGCCCGGATTCCGGTACCGGCATCGAGGATGACCAGTTTGCCCCCGGCCCCCTCCACGGCCACGCACGGCGTGTTGCCGCCGTAGCGCGCGGTATGGGCGCCGGGGGTGGGGATGGAGCCACGCGTCCCCCAAAACGTCACCGAGTACTTGCGATCTGACACCGTAATCCTAGGGCTAAGTTACGGAAAATCTGCAACGTACAACAAGCCGACACCTCACGGCCCGGTCGTGACTTGCCTCACCCCCGGCCGGCGGCTTCAGCCAGGGCGGGGCGGTTCTTGACCAGGATCTCCTTGCGGCCCACCTCGATCAGCCCTTTGTCGACCAGCTCGCGCATGGTGCGCGAGACGGTCTCCCGGGACGATCCGATCATCTGCGCGATGGTGTGGTGGGTGAGGCGGCGCGTGATGCGCTCGCCGCCCGTCTCGTCCGCCATGTCGAGCAGCAGACGGGCGACCCGGCCGTTGACGTCGAGGAGGACGAGCGAGCCGACCTTCTCGTCCACGCGGCGCAAGCGGCGGGAGAGCTCCCGCAGGAGCGCGATCGCGATGGCGGGCGTGGACGCGAGGATCGGGGCGAAATCCTCGCGGCGGAGCACGACGAGGATCGAGTCTTCCATCGCGATCACGTGGGCGGACCGCGGCTCGTCGTCGATGAGGGCCATCTCCCCGAAAAACTCTCCTTCCCCCAGCACCGACAGGATGACCTCGCGGCCATCTTCGCCGATCAGCACGACCTTGACCTGGCCCCCGCACACCACGAACAGCGCGTCCCCCGGATCGTCCTCGAAGAGGATCACGGAGTTCTTGGGATGCGAGCGCTCCCGGGCGACATCCAGCACCCGCTGGAAATCGGCCTGAGAGAGCTCGCTGAACAGCGGAACCTTGCGCAGGACGTCGGACGCCGACACGCGTATCCTTTGGAAAAATCGGGACTTGGGTGTGGGGCAAGCTTACGGCGGCGGCGTCCGGGTGTCAATTCGGCGCGCTTGTCGGCAACTGTATGCCCCGTTTATATTTCCGGCCTTCCAACGCAGTAACCTTTATCAGGACGGGCATTCGTGAAACCGGGCATTCATCCGAACTACCAGCGGGCGGTGGTGACCTGCGCGTGCGGGAACACCTTTATCACGCGGTCGACCACGCCGGCGATCAACGTCGAAATCTGTGGCAAGTGCCATCCCTACTTCACCGGCAAGCAGAAGCTGATCGACACCGCCGGCCGTGTGGAGCGCTTCCGCCAGAAGTACGGGACGGGCAAGGCCGCGAGCTGACCGATGGAGGCCCGCCTCCGCCAGGCGCTCGCGCGGGCGGAGGAGGTCGCCCGTCTGCTGGCCGACCCCAATACGGCCAGGAACCCGTCGGCCCTGAAGCAGCTCGGGCGTGAGCACGCCCGACTCGACGTCATCCGGCAGACCAACCAACGCCTCGAACGCCTCACCGGGGATCTCGCGCAGGCCCGGGAGGTCCTCCAGGACAAAGACCCCGAGCTGGCCCAGCTGGCCCGGGCGGACGTCGAACGTCTGCGCCCGGAGGTGGCCCGGATCGAAGCCGAGCTCGCCGAGCTCCTGGTGCCCGCCGATCCCCTGGACGATCGCGATGCCATTGTCGAGATCCGTGCCGGCACCGGTGGGGACGAGGCGGCACTCTTCGCCGCCGACCTCTACCGCATGTACACCCGGTTCTGCGAACGCCGCCGCTGGAAGATCGAAGTCACCGAGCACTCCGACGCCACCCTCGGCGGCATCAAGGAAGTGATCTTCGCCGTCCGCGGGTCCAAGGCCTACGGCACG
>DATBCM010000202.1:0-1890 GCA_036270455.1 Gemmatimonadales bacterium
GTCCTCCTTGTCTGCACCGGCAACATCTGCCGCAGTCCACTCGCCGCGGCCCTACTGACCAAGTCGTTGCAGGACCGCGACCTCTCGGACCTGGACGTGAGCTCGGCAGGGACGGGGGCGTGGGACGGCGCGCCGGCGTCGGAGGGTGCCTATCTCGTAGCGCTGGAGCGCGGCCTCGATCTCTCGAGTCACCGCGCCCGCCTCCTGACGCGGGAGCTGGTCGAAGAATCGGACCTCATCCTCACCATGGCCCGGCATCATCGCGCCCGCGTCGACGAGCTGGGGGGCGACGGACGGGTGTTCGTGCTGGGCGAGTTCGCCGGACGTTCCGGAGACGCGGAGGTGAGTGACCCGTTCGGGGGAGACCTCGAGATCTACCGCGAAACGTGCGCGGAGCTGGAGGCGCTGATCACGGCGGTCGTGGAACGGCTGGCCCGGGAGGCAGCCGATGGCTCGCCCCGGTGACCCCCGGCTCCTCGCCATTGTGGGCGACCCCGTCTCCCACTCCTTGTCCCCCGCGATGCACAACGCCGCCATGCAGGCCCTGGGGATCCCCGGGACCTACGTCGCCCTGAAGACCCCCGCCGCGGCACTCGCCTCCGTGCTCTCCACGCTCACCACCGTCGGCGCCGCCGGCAACGTCACTGTTCCTCATAAGGAGGCGGCGGCGGGGTACGTCGCGCGGAAAACGGACGCCTGCACTCGCACCGGCGCGTGCAATACGTTCTGGGTGGATGCTGGCGCGCTCGTCGGGGACAACACCGACGTGATCGGCGTTTCCCAGGCCCTCGATCAGCTGGGCGTAGCCCGGGGCGGCCGGTGGCTGGTCCTCGGCACTGGCGGCTCGGCCCGCGCCGTCGCGGCGGCCGCGGCGGAGCGGGGGGCCATCCTGCACGTGAAATCACGGACGCATGAGACGGCCCGGCGTTTCGTCGAATGGGCGCGCACCGTGCTGGCGCTCGAGGCCAGTCCCGCCGACCACGGCGCCGCGGACGTCGTCATCAATGCGACGCCCTTGGGGATGCGGGATGGAGATGCCTTGCCGCTTGCGCCCGAACAGATCGGTCCGAGCACCGTGGTGCTCGATCTTGTGTACCGGCGGGGCGGTACCGCCTTGGTGCAGGAAGCGGAGAAACGGGGGCGCCGGGTGAGCGATGGCCGGACCATGCTGGTGGCACAAGGTGTCGCCGCCTTCGAGCGATTCTTTCCCGGGGTGCACGCCCCGGTGGAGGTCATGCGCGCCGCCGTGGAGCGCGCGCTCCGTGACTAGCGCCTTCGCGCAGCTCCTGTTGCCCGCCGAATGTCTCCTCTGCCACGCGCTCTTCCCATTCATCAAGGCCGACGATCTCGTCTGTGCGGTCTGCCGCCATCGCTGGCGCGCCGTGTCTCCGCCCTGGTGCGACCGGTGCGGGCAACCGGAGCCCCACTTCGGCGCCTGTCGCCTCTGTCACGACTGGCCTCCGGCCTTCGAACGGGTACGCTCCGCGGTGTGGCTCGATGTCCCGGCCCGGAAGGCCGTCCATGCGCTGAAGTACGGCGGCCTGCCGAGAGTGGCACGCGATCTCGCGGCCGTGATGGTGCGCCACCTGCCCGCGCCGCCCGCTGGTGCCGCGCTCGTCCCGATTCCGCTCGCGCGCCGGCGGCTGGTCCGGCGGGGATACAATCAGAGCGAGGTTCTGGCGCGCGCGCTGGGAGCGGTGTGGCAAGTGCCGGTGTGGAGCGGGTTGTTGACGAGGGTGCGTGAGACGGCGACGCAGACCACGTTGACACCGGCCTCACGTCTGGCGAACGTGGCGGGGGCGTTTCGAACGCGGAATTCGGAGGTGGGAAGGCGGAACGGTTCCGCATTCCGCGTTCCGCCTTCCGCGTTAGTCTTGGTGGACGACGTCT
>DATBCM010000203.1:0-2382 GCA_036270455.1 Gemmatimonadales bacterium
TCCCCACGACGGGGCCCCAGGTGGTGCAGGGCCCCGGAGAAAACGCGGGCGTCTTGCGGCTGCCTGACGGCTGGGCCGTCGCGTTCAAGATCGAATCTCACAATCACCCGTCGGCGGTCGAGCCGTATCAGGGCGCGGCGACGGGTGCAGGCGGGATTCTGCGGGACGTCTTCACCATGGGCGCGCGCCCGGTCGCCATGCTCAACTCCCTCCGCTTCGGCTCGCTGGACGAGGCGCGCAACCGGTATCTGTTCGCCGGCGTCGTGAAGGGAATCGGCGACTACGGCAACTGCGTGGGCGTGCCCGTCCTCGGCGGCGAGGTGGACTTCGCCCCCGGCTATGCCGGCAATCCGCTGGTCAACGCAATGTGCGTCGGCCTGCTCAAAGAGAAGGACCTGATCCGGGCCGCCGCGCACGGCGTGGGCAACGTCCTCATCACCATGGGCTCCTCCACGGGCCGGGACGGCATCCACGGCGCCTCGTTCGCCTCCGAAGAGCTGACCGCCAAGAGCGAAGCGCGGCGCCCGCAGGTGCAGGTCGGAGACCCGTTCACGGAAAAGCTGCTGCTCGAAGCGAGCCTCGAGCTGATCCAGTCCGGACACATCGTGGCCATCCAGGACATGGGGGCGGCGGGCCTGACCTCGTCCTCCGCGGAAATGGCGGCGCGCGGCGGCGTCGGCGTCGAAATCGACCTGTCGCTCGTGCCGACGCGCGAACCAGGCATGACGCCCTACGAGATCCTGCTGTCCGAATCGCAGGAGCGGATGCTCGTAGTCGCCAAAGCGGACCGGGTGCAGGCCGTGGCAGCCATCGCCGCCAAGTGGGATCTGACCGCGATGCCGATCGGCCGCGTGACCGACGACGGGATGTATCGCTGTATGTGGAAGGACCAGGTGGTCGTCGAAATCCCCGGCCGTCAGCTGGTCGAGGACTGTCCGGTCTACTATCCGGAAGCCAAGGAATCGGCAGCGGTCGCCAGGCTGCGCGCGGAGCGTCCGGCTCCCGGCTCCCGGCTCCCGACTTCCGCGGAGGCCCTTCTTCAGCTCCTCGATTCCCCCTCGATCGCGAGTAAACGCTGGGTCTTCGAGCAGTACGACTCGAGCGTCCAGGCCCGGGCGGTGATCCCTCCCGGCGGTGATGCGGGGGTGCTGAGAGTTCAGGGAACCGACTTCGCACTCGCCGTGACTACGGACTGCAACTCCCGGTACATGGCCCTCGATCCGTACGAGGGCGGCAAGGCGGCCGTGGTCGAGGCGGCGCGGAACGTTGCGTGCACGGGGGCGCGCCCCCTGGGGATCACCGACTGCCTGAACTTCGGCTCCCCCGAGCGGCCGGAAGTCTTCTTCCAGTTCCGGGAAGCCTGCCGCGGCATTTCGGACGCATGCGTGGCGCTCGACACGCCGGTCACCGGCGGCAATGTCTCCTTTTATAATGAGAGCCCCACCGGCGCCGTTGACCCGACCCCGGTCATCGGGATGGTCGGTCTCCTCGAGCACGCCGACCGTGCGGTCCCGAGCCACGCCTCCGGCGTAGGCGATGTGGTGGTGATCGCCGGTGACACCGCCTCGGAGCTGGGCGGCTCGGCGTACTGGGAGGTCATCCAGGGATTCCGAGGCGGAACGCCCCCGCGGGTGGACCTGGTTGGCGCCCGGCAGCTGGTCGATTTCCTGGTGGGAGCCGCGAGCGGCAGGCTCCTCAAATCCGCCCACGACGCGTCAGCGGGTGGACTGGGTGTGGCCCTCGCCGAAGCGGCAATCGGTGGGCCCTATCAGAACGCAGGGATGGGACTCACCGTCGATCTGTCCAACTACGCCCCCGCCCTTTCGGACGGGGACCTGCTCTTCAGCGAAAGCCATAACCGGGCAGTGCTCACGGTATCCCCGGACCGGGTGCCTGCCGTCACCGCCCTGGCCGCCCAGCACGGGGTTCCCCTCTACCCGGCGGGAACCACCAGCGCGCCGGGCACGTTCGTGAGCATCAAGCTGCGTGAGGGGACGGTGTCATACCCGGTCGGGAAGCTCCGTGAGGTATATTTCGGGTCCATCCCCCGGCGCATGGGAGACTGAGACGAGATGTGCGGCATCATCGGCGTTTCCGGCGTTCCTGACGCGGCCCGTGTCGCGTACCTGGGGCTCTACAGCCTTCAGCATCGCGGCCAGGAGTCGAGCGGGATCGTCGCGGTCGATGGGGAAGGCGTGGCCCGTTCCCACCGCGGCATGGGGCTCGTTTCCGAGAACTTCCCGGATCAGGTACTCGCCAGCCTGACCGGCGACGTCGCCATCGGTCACACGCGCTACTCCACCGCCGGCTCCTCGATCCTCGCCAATGCCCAGCCCTTCCTCGCGCGCTATCGCGAGGGACCGCTGGCCCTCGGGCACAACG
>DATBCM010000204.1:0-2881 GCA_036270455.1 Gemmatimonadales bacterium
CCCGCATTCGTGAACCTCACGGCCTTCGAGCAATTCCTGCCCGAGCACCGGCCCTTCTTCGTAGAGGGTGCCGACATTTTCAACTTCGGCGGCGGCTCCGGAGGCCTGGCGAACTTTGGATCCACGCCCCGGTTCTTCTACTCGCGCCGCATCGGCCGCCCCCCGCAGGGGTCGGTCTATTCCTCCGGGGACTTCGTCGACTATCCCGCCAACACCTCCATCCTCGGCGCCGCCAAACTGACCGGAAAAACGCCGTCGGGATGGTCGGTGGGCATGCTGGACGCGGTGACGTCCGAGGAAAAAGCCTCGGTCCTGGATACGACGGCGGCACTCACGTCCCGTGACCTGGTGGAGCCCCTTTCGAACTTTCTGGTGGGGCGCGTGCGCCGGACGATGAATGGGGGAGGATCATCGTACGGCGCCATGATCACGGCCGTCAATCGTGATCTGTCCGTCCCCTCGCTGAAGAGCCTCAACTCCGGCGCCTACACCTTCGGCGTCGACACCAAGCAGCTCTGGTCCCAGAACACGTACGCGCTCGCCGCCGACATCGGTGGCTCGTACATCACCGGCGACACGACCGCGATTCAGGCGGCACAGGTTTCGCCGGGCCGCTACTACCAGCGGCCCGACGCGCAGGCGTTCCACGACGATCCGACGCGGACGTCCTTGGCCGGATTCAACGGCAACGTCTATCTCGACAAGTTGGCAGGCACGTGGCTCTGGGGGTCGGCGATCTCCACTTCGTCCCCGGGATTCGAGGTGAACGATCTCGGCTTCCAGCCGCGGGTGGACCGGATTTCGGGATACGCGTATCTCGCCCGGCATCAGACGACGCCGGGACCCATTTTCCGGGAATCGTGGGCGGTGTTGACCGCGGGCCCCTCGTGGAACTACGACGGGAATCCGATCCAGCGGGCGGTGACCGCGAGCTACTTCGGAAACCTCAACAACTTCTGGTTCTTCCAGGTGCAGGGGAACTACGGGGCGCAGGTGGTCGACGACCGCCTGACCCGCGGTGGGCCCCTCGCCCTGGCGCCAGCGTTCTGGAACGGCTTCGTGATGCTCCAGACCGATCAGCGGAAGGCCTTCACCGGCATGTTCATGATGTCGTACAACAATGACCAGGCCGGGGGTTGGGGATTCAACGTCAATCCGCAGATCGGATTCCGCCCCACCAGCGCCCTGAACTTCTCGGTCACGCCGAATCTCACCGTGGGTCCTACGGCGGCCCAGTACGTGACGGCCGTGGCGGACACGTCAGCCCACAGCACCTTCGGCACCCGCTACGTGTTCGCCCAGCTCTTCCAGCACGAATTCGACCTGACCCTGCGGGTCAGCGCCACGGTGTCACCGACCCTGTCTCTCGAGGTGTTCGCCCAGCCCTTCACCTTCACGGGGTCCTACGGCGGGTTCAAAGAACTGGCCCAGCCCAAGACCTTCGCCTTCAACCGGTACGGGGCGAATGGCACGTCGATCACGTTCAACCCGGCGGATTCGGCGTACCACGTGTCGCCCAACGCGGCCCAGCCCACGGACTCCTTCACCTTCGCGAATCCCGACTTCCGCACCCGGTCGGTCCGGATCAATGCGGTATTGCGCTGGGAGTACCGCCCGGGCTCGACCCTGTTCGTGGTTTGGACGCAGAGTCGCGGGGGCGTCTTCTCGGATCCGAGTTTCGACGTCGCCCGGGACTTCGACCACCAGCTGTTCCGGGACCCGCCGACCAACGTCCTGCTCGTCAAACTCAATTACTGGATGAGTCTGTAGGTCGAGTGCGGAATGCGGAATGTCGAATGCGGAGTCGCCAGTCGCGGCGTCGATTCCGCATTCCGAATTCCGCACTCCGCACTTGTATATTGGGTTCATGCCCTCGCCCCGCCGTGTCTTCAAGATTTCTCTACTCTCCCTTCTCCTGATCGCCGGCACGTGGGCCGCCGTGGTCATCGACGTGCTGGTCACCGGGGCGCATGAAGGGGCCGCCCCGGCGGACGCCATCGCGGTGCTGGGCGCGGCGCAGTACAACGGCAAGCCGTCTCCGGTGTTCAAAGCGCGGCTCGAAAAAGCGGCCTGGCTCTATCACGCCAGCGACGCGCCCGTGATCCTGGTGACCGGCGGGATCGGCAATCGTGACACCGTCAGCGAGGCCGAGGTGGGGCGCCGGTACCTCGCGCAGCACGGCATCCCGGCGGAATCCGTCATCGCGCTGCCCCCCGCCGCGACTACGGTCGCGTCGGTCGGCCAGCTGGGCACGTGGTTCAAGGATCGGCCGAGCAAGCGGGTGGTGCTGGTCAGTGACGGCTTTCATCTCCTCCGTCTTCGCATACTCGCTGACCGGCAGGGACTGGTCCCGTTCACGTCCCCGGCCAAGGCGTCTCCCATCAGCGCGAGTCTCCGCACCAACGCCGGCTACGTCGCCGCCGAGGGATGGAAAGTCCCGGTGGCGTGGCTCTTCTATCGATAGAGAGGTTCAGGATGCAGGTCGCCAGCAGGCGGGTGCACACCGGCAGGGTGATCGATCTGGACGTGGACACCGTGCGCTACCCTGACGGGTCCACCGGCGAGCTGGAGATGATCCGGCACCCCGGAGCGTCTGCGGTGGTGCCGGTGCTGTCCGATCCGGATGGAGCCGACCCGACGATCCTGCTCATCAAGCAGTACCGCTACGCGACCGGTGGAACGCTGTGGGAAATCCCCGCGGGGCGTCTGGGCCAGGGTGAGGCGCCCGCCGACTGCGCCCGGCGGGAGCTGCTCGAGGAAACCGGAATGCACGCCGGGCGGATCGAGCCGCTGATCCCCATCTGGACCACGCCGGGCTTCACGGACGAGCGCATTCATCTCTTCTGGGCCCGGGATCTGACTCCCGGCGAAGCGGCGCGGG
>DATBCM010000205.1:0-2482 GCA_036270455.1 Gemmatimonadales bacterium
AGGGACCCGTACGTGGGTTCGGTGGGGACCGTCACAATCCGATGGCACCGGTCGAGCGCTTCATTGGGGAGGCCCTTGTCCTCACGGCAGAACAGGAGCGCGGCGGGACCGGATTCCGCGAGCGTCACGATTTCGGCGGCCGCCTCGCGAGGCCTGAGCAGATTGCGCTTGGCTGTCCGGCCCCGCGCCGTGAAGCCCGCCACGTGAATGCAGTCCCCCAGGGCTTCGTCCAGAGAGTCACAGAGCCGCACCCGGGCGAGGACGTCGGCGGTCTGATGCGCGATGCCCCCGATCCGGTGTGTGTCGTATTCCCGCGGCGCCACCAGCCGGAGGTCCTTCAGGCCGAAATTCTTCATCACGCGGACGGTGTGCGCGATGTTGACCAGGTCCTGCGGTTCGTGGAGGACGACGACGATGCTCATCCCACGAGCTCCAGCGTGCCGAAGCGCGAGGGATCCTGGCGGTCTCCGCGCAGCCAGACCCACCCGCCGCCGCCGCTCCACACCAGCTGACCGGCGCGCCGGACCCGGCCCGGCAGCATCTCGTTGACCAGCAGATCGAATCCCACGCGCGCGCCCACGTGGGCACGTGCGAAATCGGCTGCCGTCAGCGCGAGGGTCACGCGGTACCCGCTCCCGATGGCACGCCAGGCGCCCCGCACTTCCGTCGGCAACCCTCTGGTCTCTCCCGCGCCCTGGACGCGCAGCCTGCCCCCCGGCTCCGGGACGATGAGGTATCCGTGCACCGCCGGATCTTCGGGCATCCGGACATAGAGCTGAATGCCGTCCGAGTTGATGTCGTCGGGTTCGTTGTCGAGTCGCTGGGGCGGCGCGGACGGCGGGCGGAAGATCAAGTCCCTCTTGTCGACTTCGACGGCGACGTAGACCGTTCCCTCCTCCCATCCCACGAAAGCCCGGGCGGCCAGGTCGTCGGGGCCGCCGTAGGGTTCCTCCGACCGGCGGTATTGATCTTCGAAATCGAGGCGCAGGGGTTCCGAGAGATCGAATCCCGTGAGCGACCCATCCAGTGCCGGTGCCGCATCCAACCGGAGCGCCGCGCCTTCGGCACGGGGGGGCGGATCGAGATCGAGGAAGGGCCGAGGCCGTTCCGGACGTTCGCGTCCCCCGCGCAGGGCGACGCGCCCGGTGGGGGTATCCACGTTCCACCCGTCGAGGTGCCGCCGGTGCGTGTCAGTTCCCCCCGGCTGAACGATCTCGACGACATCACCCGACAGGGTGAGCGTGGTGACCGGCTCGCGGGAAATCACCGTGACAAACCGGGCGCCGACGCCGTCGCGGCACGCGACGAAGAAGGATGGGGTACCCGGCGTCCCGGGAGCGCCGGCCGCGCGGGCGCGCATGAGCTCCCCGTCGAGTGCCATGCGGACCGCCAGCCGGGCGTCCCCCAAGCTCAGGTCCATCGTGATCGGCCCACGAACCCCCGGTGCGAACCGCTCGACACCGCTGACGAACGGCGACGTGGCGGGGGCCGGCTCCCAGTTGCCGGGAGCCGTGACCTTCACGTCCCCGGAGAAATGCCAGGGCAGCTCCGTCCGGTGCTTGCCTGGGGCGTCCAGCTCCATAATGTCGAGCACGTAGCGCGGACCGGTGATCACCGTCCGTGAGAACGCGTCGGCGTGGCCGCGTACCCACCCCCACTCGCCCTGCACGTCGAACATCTCGCACGTGGCTTCCCACCCTGGCTGTGATTCCCCGTCGAGCAGGGGCGCGTTGTGCGCCAGCGTCGAGCGATACCACGCGAGATCGGGCGTGAGATACGAGCCGGTCCCGAAATCCGGCAGCCAGTGCACACCATCCTGATGCAGCGTGAAGTGCAGCCGGTCCGGGTGTCCATGCCCGCCACCGGTCGGCCCGCATTCGAGACTCACGTAGCGATTGCCGTCGCGCAACACCGCGAGCCCCTGGTCTTCGAGCAGCACACTGGAACCTTTCCAGGGCTCCGCGGGGTCGTGCTCGGGGGTCATCTCCAGGAGCGCCCACCACGACAACCCGTCGCGCGCCGGAGCGATCGGGGTGCCCGCGTAGGGCGCGTCGTGGAGATAGGACTCGAACAATTGCTGGGGCTGAGGCGCCGCTCCATAGAGCGCGGTGAGCCACTGCCTCCCGGCCTCACTCTCCATCCGACCGAACGCGACTTCCCAGGTATCGAGGTACATGGGCTGCGCCAGCGAAACCCCGAACCGTGAATCTTTGCGGGCGGGAAACGTGAGGTCGGGGAGCGTGGAGAATGACGGCGCCAGGAGCTCGTCTTCGATCCGTGCCTGGAGCTTTTCGTCGGCGTCGAGGTCGACCCCGGCGTGCCGGGCCCAGCCTAGCCCCGCGACCAGGCCCCGCATGGCGAAGAGATGGTAGTTCTCACCCTCGTACCAGAGCCCGTCCCTCCGGTACCCTCGCAAATGGGCGATCAGTCCCGTTTCGCCTTCGATCGCGCGCTTGGCGAGGTCCTCGTCCTCGAACCACAC
>DATBCM010000206.1:0-4422 GCA_036270455.1 Gemmatimonadales bacterium
TTCCGACGGGCGTAAGCCCGGGGAGTACCACGACGACGACGCCAATACCAATTCCGACGGGCGTAAGCCCGGGGAGTACCACGACGACGCTCCCAATACCATTTCCGACGGGCATGGCCCCGGGGTTAACTACTCCGAGACCCCGCGGCACGGAGCCCCAACGCCCCGTTGAGCCAGCGAACGAGCGGCAACAGCCGGACGAAATCTTTTTCGAGCAACGCCCCGATCGTCTTACTCGTGACCTCGCGGTCCGACAGCGATCTCCCGGCCGTGAACGACTGATACTTGAGCCACTCACCGGCCCGGTGCTCCGGGTGGAAGCCGCGCGGCACGCGCTTCAGCATCCCTTCCTTATCCAGGCCCCCGAAGCGCCTCTTGAACGCGGGGTTCTTCACCACTTTCTCGAACGCCGCCGGCTTCTCGGCCAGATGCTCGCGGACCTTGTTCAGCAGCGGCCGCGGCGGCATCCAGATCCCGGCACCTATAGCTGACGCCCCCGGCTCCAGATGGAAGTAGAAGCCCGCGCTCCCTGACTCGGCGCTGTCACCCACCCGGGGGTCCGCATCCTTGTGCCAGAACCAGCAGGCGGCGTGGACCTTGTAGGGAGTCTTGTCCTTGGAGAACCGGATGTCCCGATAGATCCGGAACATCGACTTCTTGGGGTCGCCGGTGATTTCGGGCGCCGAGCGGGCGAAGCGGACATCGAGCTCCTCGATGAGGGCGCGCATGGGGAGCACGACTTCATTCTGGTAGATGTCCTTGTGGGCCTCGAACCAGGGCTTGGCGTTGTGGCGGCGAAGGTCTTTGAAGAAGCGGAGGGCGGCGGAGGTGAAGGGCATCGCGCTTACAGGACCGGGCCGAGCTCCAGCACGAACCCCGGGATCACGTCCTCGCCCTCGAGCGCCTGGGTCTCAAGCACCGTCGCCTCAGTACCGTCGGCCCGGTAGACTCGCGCGTGGCGCCGTTGGGGGTCGATCACCCAAACCAGTCGAGTACCAGCGGTGAGCCAGTCGGCCACCTTGGCGAGCACCTTTCCGGGACGGTCATGCGGCGAGAGGACTTCGACAACAAGGTCTGGACCAAGCTCCGGGTAGCCGATGGGCTCTGGTGTCAGAAGCCGCTCGGCGCGAACGAAGGCGACATCGGGAGCCCGAACGGTGTCCGGATTCCGCCACAGCGTGAAGCCGCTATCGGCGTAGACCGCTCCGAGGCCGAGCCCGAGTACGTGGTTGCCCAGGCGACGGCCGAGCTCGGAGGCGATGCGTCCATGCCGCCCGCCCGGGGGCTCGTGCACCTCGAGCACACCCCTCACCAACTCAGTCCGCTTGTTCGGCTCATCGTGATAGAGAAGCTCTTCAGCGGTCATCAGTGCGGGCATACTCGCAACGTAGGCCGGCTCGGCAACCATCGCAATACTCTACCAACGAGGGTTCAACGGCCCGTCAATTCCATTGTACGTTTCAATCATGCGAATGGACATCTCCCCCGCCACGAGCCCGGACCACCTCGAAATAGTCCGCACGCTATTTACCGAGTACGCCCAATCCCTCGGCTTCAGTCTCTGCTTTCAGGGCTTCGATGAGGAGATCGCAACGCTGCCCGGCGCGTATGCTCCGCCCCAGGGCCGGCTCCTGCTCGCCACGCTCGCGGGCGAACCGGCGGGTTGCGTGGCGATCAGACCCCTCGAGGGGGACGCCTGCGAACTCAAGCGGCTGTTCGTACGCCCCGCTCACCGGGCGACGGGACTGGGCCGCGCGTTGATGGACCGGATTCTCGCCGAGGCCCGCGCGGCAGGGTATCGCCGGATGCGGCTCGACACGGTGGTGGGGACCATTGATCGTGCCATCGCGATGTACCGGCGATACGGGTTCGAGGAGACCGAGCCCTACGGCAAGCATCCGGTGCCGGGGACGATCGACATGGAGCTGGAGCTGTAGGACCAACCACGGGCCGTCGGCCCGGGGTCAGCCAATCCAGCGAACTTATGCTCGCCCGCCCTTCACTTCACGACCATCCATGCTGTCGTGCCAGCTCCATCAGTGCTTCCCACGGAGCCCGGGCAGGCGCTGGTCGAGCGCCAGGAGCCAGAACCGACAATTCCGCGGGACTGGCACACGGAGCGCCGACGACTTGCGGCACGTCGTACGCTGGCGCGAGGAGTTGGGGGTTCTTGAAGTCGAGCTCATCCGCAAAGTTGTTGGCACTCGCATCGCGCACGGTCAGCGGGGCGAGGCCCCACCGCCATTCAATCAATCGCAGCACCGACGTGTGGTCGTACAGTGTGTGCGACGTGAAGGATCTGCGCGCAAAGGGCGAGATGAGAATGGTGGGCGTGCGGAAGCCGCGGCGCCCGTCCGAGCCGACGGCGATGTCCGAGGCCGGGAGCGGAGCGAGGCTAGGCGGGACGTGGTCGAAGAAGCCGCCCCACTCGTCGAAGTTGATGATCAGCAGCGTATTCGCCCAGCCAGGCCCGCGGGTCACGGCCTCGTAGATCCCGTTCAAGAAGGCTTCTCCCGCCCGGATATCGTTGTGCGGGTGGTCGTCGAAGCCCGTGCCCGTGGCTTCGGACAGGAAGGGTCCGTCGACGAAGGCGACCTTCGGCAGGGTCCCCGCCTGGCAATCGGCGAAGAACGAATCGAGCGTGCGGGCGATCGGCAGATACTTCGAGCCCCAGAGGCCGAGGAAGGGGACGTCGCCAAAGTAGTAACGTCCGTCGATCCCGGCAGCCGCGAGACGGTCCCAGATCGTCGGCAGGGTCGAGAGCGTCAGGGTATTGGAGAGCCGGTCGGTCTGGGCGGCGTGCTGGTAGAGCCGGTTCGGGAAGGTGGGGCCGAGGATGGCGGCGAAGTAGCGATCGAACGAGGACCACGCCGGGGCCGCCTTGCCACAGAAGGCGAGGTCGGAGCGGTGGTAGTAGCCGATCGAGAAGATGTCGTTGACGCGCAGCCAGCCATCGCAGGCCCCGCCGTCGTACTCCACGCGCGCACCGTCGTACGAGTGATCGGGGTCCTGGAGTCCGCACCCCTGGAAGTCCGGGGTGAGCGGGTAGGTCGGGTGAGCAACCCCTGCCGCATCGAGGTAGGTGAGTCCCGCCTGCTGGCCGTCGGCGTGCGGCATCCAGCCGAAGAGGTGGTCGAAGGAGCGGTTTTCCATCATGACCAGGACGATGTGTTCGATGCCGGAGGTGGTGGGGTCACCGCCATAGCGGCTCGCGTCCTCGAGGCCCATGAAGGGAGCGAGGCCGCGATAGTCGGAACAACCGATGGCGAGCGCGCTGGTGGCGCCGGCTGCGAGAAATGCGCGACGAGAGAAAGGGGAAGGGGGGCGAGGCATGGGTCCTCCAGTACGGGAGACGGGGAGACGGGGAGACGAAAAACGGACTTAATGGAGAGCCTCGCCGGGCGGTGTGACGGTTCGGTCACGCGGGAGTTCCGAGGTCGTCAGGTGGGTCAGCGTCGCGTGGGAGCTACGGGACGGATAAGTTGGAGCTCTGATGAGAGTCACCCTCGCTTGCGCAGCACTCGCCCTCTGCGTCTCCTGCTCGCACCCTGAAAAGTCGCTCGAATTCGGGCGGCAGTATACGAGCATCGTGTACGCCGACACTGAGCTCGAAACGTTCGGCCGCACCGACCGCTCCATCACCGGCGTCGTGGTGGACCGCTACGGCGACTCCGTGCGGTTCCACATCCACACGAAGCCGGACGCACTGGTCTCATCCGTCGATTTCGTGGCGCTGCAATCTCTGCGGCGGGGCGGTCGGACGATGAAGAAGAGCTTCGACATGCCCAAGGGCACGATGCCGATGTTCGAGAACTCGGTGGCATTCCTGGAGCAGCTGCTCCGGCGCGCGAGGGCCATCGGCGGTGACACCGTCCGGATCCCGGTGATGTTCGTGGGCGCCAGTGCGTTCTCGGACGAGTTCACCGTCGTGCGGAATGGCGACGACTCGGTGTTGTTGATTCCCCGCGTCGGACATCTGAACTTCGCTCTGCGCCTAGCGGTCGATTCGGTGGGGCACATCACGGGCGGCATGATTCCGGTGTCGGGGACGCAGATCTTCGCTACCGCACCATAAGACCATCAGCGCCTCGGTCGAACCCAGGCTGAAAGCCTGGGCCCGACACAGCACGGCGCTTCAAGCGCAATGCAGTGTCGGGCCCACCCTTTCAGGGTGGGAACGACGGGCGTTCACGCAGCCGGCACGCTTACCCCGATTTCGCGGGCGGCCTTGGCCAGCGCCCCGTCCAGGGTCCAGAGCCCGATCTGCTCGATAAGCGCGGAGGCGAGCAGGTGGACGTCCCAACCGGGGTCAACCACGCGAGAGCGGACTAAGCCCGCCCCGGGGTCGTTTCCCGCGGGCTGATAGCCCGCTCTCGGCCCATGCGCGGCCTGAAGGCCTTGCACTGCCCGGTATCACGGCCC
>DATBCM010000207.1:0-5700 GCA_036270455.1 Gemmatimonadales bacterium
GTGGTGATCGAGCTCAAGGTCGGGAAGCGCTTGGCCCAGCCCGTGACTTTGGTTCAGATCAAGGCCGATCCGACCTTCGCGGGTATGGCACTGGTACGGCAGGGCCGGCTGTCAGTCGTGCCCACCACGCCCGCCCAATGGAAGAGGCTCCTGGCGCTCGCCGGGGTGTAACGCAGGTCACAATTCTTGAATCGCGGTTGAGCGCTCGGCGGCACGCCTTTGCCGCATGGCTGCCAGGGTCTGTCGTCGGCCATTTTCGGGGTCTCCAGACCGTGGTAGACTAGGCCCATGGCCTTTCGTCCCGAACCCGAACCTCGCGCCCGTTTTTCCTGGAGGATGGTACTGCTCCTCTGGGGGATCTGGGGGCTTGTCACCTCCCTCCAGGAGATCATCGGGGCACTGGCGTACGGAAGGCAGCAGCCCATCTGGTTCGCCTTCGCCCAGATGATCCCGCAGGCGGCGCTCTGGGCGCTCCTCACTCCCTTCATTCTTTGGTGGGGCAATCGGTACCCGCCGCGAGGGCCGGGATGGCAGGGTCGGGTGCTGATCCACGTCGCGACCAGCCTCTTCATCGTGGTTTGCCTGGACTCCGCGTTCGAGCTGTACATCCCCTACATCTCGGCCCTGGGCAAGGTGCCGATCTCCGATCTCAACGCCCCGTTCCTCACGCGTGTGGTTCGCGTCCTCGCGTGGTGGCTGATCTTCGACTCGATGCTGTACTGGATGGTGCTCTTCATCGGCTCGATGCGGGACGCCGGGGCCCGGGCGCAGGCGCGGGCGATGCGGGAATCACAGCTCGAGACCCAGCTGGCGCAGGCCGAGCTGTCCGCCCTGAAAATGCAGCTGCACCCGCATTTCCTGTTCAACGCGCTGCACACGGTCGGGACGCTGGTGCGCACCGGGAAGTCGGCCCTGGCGGTACAGGTGGTGGGCCGGCTGGGAGACCTCCTGCGCCGGATGCTGGATGGAGCCGCGACCCAGGAAGTGGCCCTGCGCGAAGAGCTCGAGTTTGCCCGGAACTACCTGGACGTGGAACAGGCGCGCTTCTCGGACCGTCTGAAGGTGACGTGGACGGTGGAGGCCGGGGCGCAGGACGCCGCCGTGCCCCACCTGATCCTCCAGCCCCTGCTCGAAAACGCCATCCGGCACGGCATCTCCGCGGCCACGGCCTCAGGGATCCTGATCGTCGGGGCGCGGTGTACCAATGGGACCCTGCACCTGACCGTGCGGGACGACGGTCCGGGCCTAGCGGATGATCCGAGCCGAAGTGTGGGCTCGAGCGGGGTAGGACTGGCCAATACGCGGCTGCGGCTGGCCCGACTCTACGGCGACCGGGCCGGACTGGAAGTCTTGAATGCGGAGGACGGGGGCGTCACATCCCACGTCTTTCTGCCCTTCCGCCCCACGGCACCGGGGCGCTGACGGCTGACATGGAGAGCACCATGCGAGGCATGCGAACTCTGATCGTCGACGACGAACCTGCCGCCCGCGAGGGCCTGCGGCACCTCCTGGCGGCCGACCCCGAGATCGAAGTGGTGGGGGAGTGCCGGGACGGAAAAACGGCCACCGCCGCCATCCGGGACCAGGCACCTGAGCTCGTCTTCCTCGACGTCCAGATGCCCGAGCTCGACGGACTCGGTGTCCTGCGCGACGTCCCGGTCGAGCAACGGCCCGTGGTGGTGTTCGTCACCGGGTACGACCGCTACGCACTCCAGGCGTTCGAGGTCCACGCCGTGGAGTATCTCCTCAAGCCGTTTACGGATGACCGGTTCCGCGAAGCGCTGAGCCAGGCCAAGCTGCAAGTGCGGCGTACGCGCATGGGGGAGCTGGGGCGCGAGATCGCGACGCTCGCGGGGAGCGACGCCGCCGCAGCGCCGGCCGAGAAACCGGCGGCACCCAAGGGCTACCGCTCGCGGCTGGTGGTGAAGACCGGCGGCAACGTCGTGCTGGTGCCGGTCGAGGACATCGACTGGATCGACGCCGACGGCGACTACGTCCGGATCCACGTGGCCAAGGCGTCCCACACGGTGCGGGAGACGATGCACCATCTCGAGACCGAGCTCGATCCCTCCCGCTTCGTACGCATCCACCGGTCCACGATCGTGAATCTCGCGCGGGTCAAAGAGCTCCAGCCGTTTTATCGCGGGGAGTTCGTCGCCGTGCTGCACGACGGCACCCGGCTCAAGCTGTCCCGCGGCTGCCGCGACACCCTGGAAGCCCGTCTGGGCCGGCGCCTCTAGCCCGTCACACCAAACTTGAAGACGGTCCGGGTCCGGAACGTCGACCCGGGCCGCAGAATGGTCGACGGAAAGGCCGCATGGTTCGGTGAATCCGGGAAGTGCTGGGTCTCGAGACAGAACCCGCCGCGGCGCACGTACGTGATCCCGCCTTTTCCCTTGACGGTCCCGTCCAGGAAATTTCCCGAGTAGAACTGCAATCCCGGCTGATCGGTAAAGACGTCCAGCGTGCGGCCACTGGTGGGCTCGACCACCCGCGCCGCGTGACGCAGACCGGCGCCGTCCAGCACGAAGTTGTGGTCGTAGCCGCCGGCGATCTTGAGCTGTGCGTCTGCGGCATCGATCCGCGCGCCGATGGCGGTTGGAGTCCTGAAATCGAAAGGGGTCCCCGCCAGCGGTGCGAGCACCCCGGTGGGAATCAGCGTGGAGTCGACCGGCGTGTAGCGGGAGGCATCGATGGTCAGCACGTGCCCCAGGATGTCGGGCGTGCGGCCGGCCGAGAGATTGAAATACGAATGCTGGCTGAGGTTGATCGGCGTCGCCTGGTCCGCCTTGGCGCTATAGTCCACGATCAGCTCGTTCGCACCGGTGAGCGTGTAGCTCACGTTGACTCGGGCCGTGCCCGGATACCCCTCTTCGCCGTCCCGGCTGACGTACGACAGCGTCACCCCGCTCGAGTCTCCCCGGTGGAAGGGCTCGGCACTCCATACCACTTTGTCGAACCCCTTGATGCCGCCGTGCAGGGCGTTCGGACCGTTGTTCACGGCGAGCGTGTAATCCCTGCCGTCCAGGGTGAACTTCCCCTTCGCGATCCGGTTCGCGTAGCGGCCTACGATGGCGCCGAAGTAGGGGCTCTGTTTCTGGTATGCGTCCAGCGAATCGAACCCCAGGACCACGTCGCCGAGACGGCCGTGACGGTCCGGCACTTCGATGGACTGAATGATCCCGCCGTAGGTCAGGATCTTCACCCGCATGCCGCCGGCATTGGTGAGTGTGTAACTCGAGTCCGCCCCTTGAGTCACTGAGCCTCCGCCGGTGAGCGGTGCGTAGAGCGCCGCGGCGGCGGCCCCCGATTCTCTGGGGAGCTTGATCACGCCGCGGTCGTAGGTCATGAGCCCGTTGACTTCGACTTCCACGTCGGTGGTCTGCGTGTAGACCGCGGCCGCGAGCCCGGGCGCCTGCAACGCCCGCACACGCGTCAGCAGGTCCCGGTAGCCGCCCCAGAGCGAGTCCGGCGTCGGGTACTGCACGTAGCCCCAATTGTCCCGGCTCACCCAGGTGTGCCCCGGGACCGGGAATCCGAGCCCGCCGAACTCGCCGAGGACTCGGGCACGCGTGGAGTCGGCGGCGGGGATTTGTGGTCCGGGATAGCTGTGGACGTCGAGGACGTCGCCCGCGCCCCAATCGGTCCAGCCCGATGCGTCATCCACCAGGCGGCTGGGGTCGGTTCGCTTCACCCATTCCGCGGTGGCCTTGGTGTCGTGCTGGCCCCACCCCTCGTTGAAGGGCACCCACATCACGATGCTGGGATGATTCTTGAGGTCCGCCAGCATCCGCTCGAGCTCGCGCCGGTACTCCACCCGTCCCGAGTCGGAGTCGATGTCCCCACTGGGCATGTCCTGCCAGACCAGCACGCCCATCGAGTCGGCGTCGTAGTACCAGCGCTCCGGCTCCACCTTCACGTGCTTCCGCATCAGGTTGAAGCCCAACTCCTTGAGCACCAGAAAATCGTTGCGGCGGGCGTCTTCGGTGGGCGCCGTGTAGAGCCCATCGGGCCACCAGCCCTGGTCCAAGGTGCCGTACTCGAAGAGCGCGTGATTATTGAGGAACAGGCGCGGCACGCCCGCGGAATCGCGCGCTACGGCGATTTTGCGCATGCCGAAGTAGCTCAGGACGGTGTCGCCGCCCGCCGCGATCCGCAGACGGTAGAGAAACGGGTCCGCGGGAGACCACACGCGGGCTCCGGGAATGGGAATCGATATCGTCAAGCGATTGACGGCGGTCGCCCGCGCGACGAGCGAATCGCCGGACCTGACCTCGACGACTACCGGAAGCGTGGCACTTCCGCCGGAGACGCTCGCCTGCACCCGGACTACGTTCCCGTCCACATCGGGCGTGATCGTGAGCTGGGCGATGTGGGTGCGTGGCACCGGTTCGAGCCAGACCGTCTGCCAGATGCCCGTCACCGCCGTGTACCAGATGCTGCCGGGCTTCAGGACCTGCTTGCCACGCGGTTGCTCCGCGTTGTCGGTGGGGTCCCAGACATTCACCACGAGGTCATGCAACGCACCGGGCTTGAGCGCGCCCGTGATATCGATCGTGAAAGGGTCGTAGCCACCCCGATGGTTGCCCACGGCATGTCCATCTACCATCACCGTGGCGTCCCAATCGACCGCGCCGAACTGCAGGAGCCAGCGAGTCCCGGGTGCCTGGGCCGGGAGGGTGATGCGCCGGTGATACCAGAGACGCTGGTGAGGCGTGACCGCGCGCGTGACGCGTGACAACTGCGATTCGACCGGGAAAGGCACCAGAATGGCGCCATCGTACGAGACCGGTGCGGGGGCGGTCCAGTCGCGGACCGCGTAGTCCCAGAGACCGTTCAGGTTGATCCACGATTTCCGCGCCATCTGGGGGCGGGGGTACTCGGGCAGTACCCGATCAGGCGTGACCTCCTGGGCCCAACGGGTTTCGAGATGGGATGACTGGGAGATGACCCTGGTCCCGGGGATCAGGGAGAGGCTCAGGAAGGCCCGGACGATAACGATTGCGTAACGGCGCATGGTCTTTAACCGCTTGCTGACAAGATGAACGGAGAACCTACGCCGGCGGGCGGGGTCCGTTAAGTGCTGGGATGCAACCTTTCCCAAATAGCCGCCGTCTGATGGACTATGAACGCCACCGCCTTGCTGCTCCTGGCCGTCGCCAGTCCCCAGGGCCCCGCGTCCAAACCGGACTCCCCCGCGGCGCCTGTTCCCACGGCCGTTGCAGCCGTTCGTACCACCACCGCACCGGTGCTCAATCGCTTCGACAGCGATCCAGCCTGGGCGGACGCGCCCGTGATTTCCGAATTCCGGGTGTTCCGCCCCACGGACGGCGCCATGCCGAAGTTCCGGACCGAGGCGAAGGTGCTGTACGACGAACGCGACCTGTACGTGCTGGTCCGGGCGTACGATCCACACCCCGACAGCATCGTCGGTCTCCTTGCGCGGCGCGACGTCCAAACCCCTTCGGACATGATCACTGTCTTCATCGATTCCTACCATGACCGCCGGACGGGTTACGAGTTCGACGTGAATCCGGTGGGCGTGAAGACGGACTACGCCATTTACAAGGACGGGAACGAGGACGGCGCCTGGGACGGCATCTGGGACGTCGCCACCAAAGTGGACTCGCTGGGATGGATCGCGGTGTTCCGTTTCCCCCTGTCGCAGATGCGATTCGCCGTGGGAGCCAGCAACACCTT
>DATBCM010000208.1:0-1818 GCA_036270455.1 Gemmatimonadales bacterium
CTCCTCGAGCTGGGCCTGGGTTTCGACCTCGACGATGACCGGCAACCCCCGGGGCGCCTCCTTCAGTGCGTCGGCGAGCGAGCCAGCCCCCCGCGCCGCCATCAACTCCCAGTGATTGTCCTTCCACATGACGGCGTCCGCCAGCGATGCGCGATTCTCCACTCCACCACCCACCAGCACCGCGTAGCGCTCGAGCGCCCTCAGCCCCGGCGTCGTCTTCCGGGTGTGGGTGATTTTCGCTGTCCCCTGCACCGCGTCCACAGCGCGCCGAGTGAGCGTCGCCACACCACAGAGACGCTGCAGGAAGTTCAGCGCGACGCGCTCGCCGGACAGCAATGCGCCCGTTCTCGCCCGCACCGTGACGAGTGTGTCCCCCGGGTGCGCCCAGAGGCCCTCCTGCACCCCAATCTCCATTTGCGACTGCTCGTCCAGTTGTGCAAAGACCTCACCTGCCACCGGGACCCCCGCCACGACGAAGCGACCCTCGGCCACGAACCGCAGGGTCCCCAGCTTCCTAGTGACCGTCCCCAGGAGCCGCGTGGTCTGGTCCTCCGCGGCTCGGTCCTCCAGCAGCGCCCGCCGGACCTCTTCCTTCCCGAGACGGCCGGGCTCAGCCAATGGCGAGCATCCGGTCGATGGCGCGGCGGGCCCTCTCCGCTACTCCTGCGGGAACGGTGACTTCGTGCTTCAGATCGCGCAGGGAATCGCGGAGCTTCTCGAGAGTGATGAGCTTCATGAACCGGCATTCGGCGGACTCCACCGCCGCCACGAATTCCTTGCCGGGATTCTCCCGCCGGAGCCGGTGGAGTACGCCGGTCTCGGTCGCCACGACGTAGCGCCGGGCCGACGACACCCTCGCCCGGGTCATCATCTGCTCGGTGGAGACGATCTGCATCCGCCCCGTCGCGACGTCCCCTTCCGCCTCGGCGTAATACATCGCTTGCGTCACACACCCGCACTCCGGATGCACCAGAAACTCCGCGTCCGGATACTCGCTCCGCCGGCGATCGAGCGCGTCGCGCGTGAGCCCCGCGTGGACGTGACACTCACCCATCCAGAGAGTGAGGTCGCGGCCGGTGACGCGCTTCAAGTACTGACCGAGAAAAAAGTCGGGAAGGAACAGCACCGGCACACCGGGCGGGAGGGCGCGGATCACCGCCACCGCATTCCCCGACGTGCAGCAGTAGTCGGCTTCCGCCTTCACCGAGGCCGCCGTGTTCACGTAGGCGACCACCAGACCGTCCGGGTGCGTCGCCTTCCAGGCACGCACGTCGGCCGCCTGAATGGTCTCCGCGAGCGAGCAGCCGGCGTGGGGATCCGGAATCAGCACCCGCTTGTCCGGATTGGCGATCACCGCGGTCTCGGCCATGAAGTACACGCCGCAGATGACGAGCACCGGGGCGTCGAGGGTGACGGCCCGCCGCGCCATGGCGAGCGAGTCGGCGACGTGGTCGGCCAGGTCCTGGATCTCGGGACGCTGGTAGTTGTGGGCGAGAATTGCGGCGCCTCGCGCCGCCTTGAGCTCCCCGATCTCGGCGACAAGATCGCGCCGGCGGGATTCGGTCATGTCGGAATTCACTGCCCTGCCCCATTGGTAGCAGTACCAGGGCTGGGGGGCCGATTGGGAAACGCCTCGGTCCGAAGGGGTTCGGACCGCTCCCAGCCTGGGGCACGCTGACGTCACGCGCCTACTTCAACTCTAGTGACCCGTACCCGACTTGGGGAGGGGCCCCTACCTTTCCCGCCCATGCACCGGCGCACCCCCTTCGTCATCCTGCTGGCCTGGCTCACGGCCGCTGCGGGCACCACGCCGACCCC
>DATBCM010000209.1:0-12843 GCA_036270455.1 Gemmatimonadales bacterium
CAAACAGAACTCGGCTTATGGCCCCACCAACCCCCGTTCCTCTCAAACCTTATCCCCCGCAATGGGAGTCGGTCGCCGACTTGCGGGTGTTCCGTACTACCGCCGAGGAATGGCAAAAACTCATCGCCTGGCGTACCGACATGCGGCGCCGGGGGTGGAGTTTGTTGCGCGTGTCGTCGGAAGGGGAGGAGATGATCGCGGTGTTCGGGCGGACCAAAACCGATCGCACTGGGGCTACAACGTGATGCGAATGTCGCTCACGGCGCTGACCACCGGCGCCGTCGTCGCCTGCGGGGGCACCATCGCTCCCACCTCGACTGCCGGTGCTCCTCCGATTCCCGCCTCCGCCACTCCGTCGCTCCCACAGTCCGCGCCCCTCCGGTATTCCCCGGGCGTCACGAGGTATCTCATCACCCAGCGCCACCACGTCGACCAGCAGCTGCCGACGGGCGATCAGGTGCAGGAGATCGGGCTCCGGACGTACGTCACTGCCGTCATCATCGGTCCCGCGGATGTCCGGGGGTACGCTGTCTCGCTCACCATCGATTCCATTCTGGCCGACTCGGCCACCGTGTTGCCGCCGACCGTCGACCTGCAATCGGCCCGGGGCCTGCGGTACGATGGCCGGCTCTCTCCGTCCGGGCGGCTGATCGACCCGCGTCCGTCGGATGCCTCCATCGCCAGAAACCTGGCTCAGCTCTTCGGCGGATTCCGCACCTTCTATCCGAAACTGCCCTCCGCCGGTGTCGCTCCGGGGGCGTCGTGGAGCGATTCGACCGAGGCGACGGACACGACCGGAGCCGCCGTGGTCGTCGACCGGGCGGTGAGTCACTATGTGACGGGTGACTGGGAGAGTCCTGCGGGTGTCCGTCAGCTGGGGATCCTGGTCTCCGGTGGCTTCACGGTCTCGGGCTCGGGGGCGGCTGGCGGTGCGACCTTCGCGCTTTCCGGCACCGGTACACACGCCGGACACCTGCAGTTCTCCGCGGCAGGCCGGTTCCTCGGCGGCAGCACCACCGACAGCGCCGGGATCGTGATCACCTTCGATCCACAGGGGATGGCGATCCCCCGGCATCAGATATCCCGCACGACGATCTCGGTGCTGCCCTGAGCCGCGCGCTCCCGGCGGCCGTCATCGGCCTCTCACTCCTGGGTGCCGGACTGTCCGCCCAGGTCGCTGAAAACCGCTCCGCCACCTACCTCTTTCCCTCCGAAGGCCAGGACGTGCGCGCCATCTGGATCACACCCGCAGGGTTGGCGGTGCGCCAGGAGGCCTCGGTCTACCTCGATCTCACCATCACGAATCCCGGCTCGCTGGGTCAGCTGCGTCAACTCAATGCCGGCTTCAACGCCAGAGGGCTGGCGTTCGCCTATCAGCGTGACCAGTTCTCCGGCGGCACGCGGGCCGGCACCTACAAGCTGGCGTTCAGCACCGGCCAAGGATCGATGGCCGTCGGTTTCGGCACCACCTGGTACCGGGGAGACACGAAGGGAACGGGCTTCGATCTCGTGGTGACGTACAAGGCCGTCGGACCGTTGGCGGCGGCTGTGGTGATCGCCAACATCGGTCAACCGAGGGTCCAGGGACTGGTGCAGCGGGTGCGGTACACTGGCAGCGCCTCGCTCCAGGTGGCCCCGGGATTTGCGCTCGGCGCACTGGCGGCGGCGAATCCGTCCGGCTTCCAGGTGTTCGGCGCGGACTTGCGGGCCCAATTCGAGCCCGGATTCCCCCTGGGAGTCATCTTCCGGATGGATACCGATCAGAAGTTCCGGCGGACCCAGTTCGCGCTGGGGATCTCGATCGGCGGGCTCAACCAGATCGGCGTCGTAACCACCACGCCCGGTGACGTGTCGTCCGTCAACGCCGTCACGCTCTACGGCCTGTCGGCCAAGCTCCCTTCGGCGAGGCACTAGGGGCGATGCTCGGAGGGCTGGGGCGCCGCGCCGGGCGAGGGATCCTTGGCATCGGCGCCCTGGTCATCGTCTGGCTGTTCGGTGTATGGCCCCCCCCGGTCTGGTGGCGGTCCCATTCCCCCCGCGTCACGGCCATGATGCGCGAGGAGCCCCCGGCTCCGACGGGCCTTCACCCCGTACCGCTCTCCTCGATCGCTCCGGTCATGGAGCGAATGGTGATCATCGGCGAAGACTCCCGTTTCAAGACCCATCACGGGATCGACTTCACCGAAATGGCTGATGCGTTGCAGCTGACCCCGCACGCGAGGCTCTGGCCCACCGTACAGGCGGTGTGGCGCCGCGGGGACCGGATCCGCGGCGCCAGCACCATCACCCAGCAGCTCGCCAAGAACCTTTATCTCTCGCCATCACGGAATCCCTTCCGGAAGCTCAAGGAGGCCGTCACCGCCCTGCGGCTCGAGCTGGCCCTGCCGAAGAACCGGATCATGGAGCTGTACTTGAACGCCGTGGAGTGGGGACCGGGAATCTGGGGAGTGGATCAAGCGAGTCGGGACTATTTCGGAGTGCCGGCAGAGAGTCTCAGCGAAGAGCAGGCGGCGGAGCTGGCGGCGACGTTACCGCATCCGCGGTCGTCGAATCCGATCTTCCATCCGGCCCTGACGCTCACGAGGCGGGATTTGATTCTGGCGAGATATCGAGGCTACAACGTCGTCATTCCGCCGGATACCGGAGCCGTGGATTCACTCGTGATCCCGGTCATCCCGCCGGCGGTGCTGGATTCGATTCCGGTGATCGTTCCGGCGGATTCCGATACGACTCACGTCGACTCAACCAGGAAAGACAGTACGACAGACTCTAGTCGACGAGCCTCAAGGGCATCACCAGCGCCATATAACTCGCCGGGTCATTCCAGCGGACCGGCTCGACCGTAGCGGCGCGTTCGGGAGCCTTGAACGTGAAGCGTACTTCATCGGTGGGCATGAACTTCAGAATCTCCAGCAAGTACGTCGCATTGAAGCCGATTTCCAGCGGCTCACCTTCGTAGGCCACCGTCAGCTCGTCCTGGGCTTCGCCCAGGTCGGGAGTCTGCACGGAAAACCGGCACGTTCCGCCCGAGAGCGCGAGACGGATGCGGTGGGTCTGGTCACTCGCGACCACACTCATGCGCCGCAGCGCTCCCATCATCGCGTTCCGGTCGACCGTCGCCGACTTGTCGTTCTCGCGCGGGATCACATTCTCGTAGGGCGGATATGGACCTTCGATCAGCCGGGAGAACACGAGCTTGCCGCCCGCCCGGAACCCGATGTGGTTGTCGCTCTTGGCGATCTCGATTTCGGCATCGGCGGCGAAGAGCCGGCGGATCTGATCGAGAGCCTTGGGGGGCACGATCAGGTCGGCGGCGGCGGAGCCGGTGGACGGGACATCCATCTTGGCCAGGCGGTGACCGTTGGTGGCCACCATCCGCATCCGGTCAGGACGGAGTTCCCAGAGTACGCCGTTCAGGATGGGCCGGCTCTCTTCGGTGGACGCCGCGAAGGCCACATGGTTGATGAGCTTCTGGACCACACCCGCTGCAGCCTTGGACGCACCGTCGAACTTGACGGCGGGGAAGGAGGGAAACTCTTCCCGGGGCAGGCCCAGCAGTTTGAAGCGCGATTTCCCGCACTCGATGGATACCCGTTGCTCCGAAGCACCTGTAAAGCGGATGGTCGCCGGGGGAAGCTCCCGGGCGATGTCCACGAGCTTCTTGGCCGGCAAGGTGGCTGCCCCTTCGGCATCCACATCGGCCGAGACCACAGTGCTGACCGCGATGTCCAGGTCGGTCCCGGAGAAGCGCACACCCTGCTTGGTGGCCTCCACCAGCACGTTGGAGAGCACCGGCAGAGTGGTCTTGGCGGGAATCGCCGCCGCCACCGCCGTCAGGCCTTCCTGCAGCTGGTCCCGCGTGATCGTGAACTTCATTTATCCCCAGGAAAGAAGCTTTTACTTCTCTATATATAGAAACTAGTAGTAGTAGTAGAGAGCGGGATATGTGGATGGAATCCGCAAGTCTCGCGTCTCAATGATCTTTCACTACTTACCCGTGTTGGCTCGATGTTGGGACTGTTGGCTCGTTGTGAACAGATCGTCCCACATCCCCACTCCCCCACATCCCCACATCCGGAATTTCTACAATGCGGATAATTCGGTCCGGGCGCTCTCGATCCGCTCTTTGAAGATCCGGTCCCGCATCATCTGCCGCTCCACCTTGTCCACGCTGTGGATGACGGTCGAGTGGTCCCGGCCCCCGAATGCCTGGCCGATCTCCACCAGCTGCATGCCCAACATGTCCCGCGCGAGGTACATGGCCACCTGGCGCGGGATGGTGAGGGTCTTGGTCCGGGCCTTGGAGCGGAGCCCCTCGGGGGTGACCCCCCAGCGCCGGGCGACGACCTCCTGGACCCGGTCGATGCTGGGGGCGGCCTGGTTCGACATGGAGCCCGCGTCGTCCCCCTGGCGGATCTTGTCCGACAGGGCTTCCCGGGCCAGGTCGATGGAGACCTCCCGGTTCTTGAGGGACGCGAAGAGCAGGAGCTTGATGATGCATCCCTCGAGCTCCCGGACACTCGACCGGACGTGCTCAGCGATGAATCGCAGGACGTCGTCCGGAATGGTGAGCTCCAGGTGGTCCTGGTGCGCCTTTTTCCGGAGAATGGCGATCCGGTGCTCCAGGTCGGGCTGGCCGATGTCTGCGACCATGCCCCACTCGAAGCGCGAGACCAGCCGGTCTTCGAGTCCGGGGATCTCCTTGGGCGGGCGGTCCGACGTCAGGACGATCTGCTTCCGGCCTTCGAAGAGGGCGTTGAAGGTGTGGAAGAATTCGTCCTGCGTCATTTCCTTGCCCTCCAGGAAGTGGACGTCGTCCACCAGGAGGAGGTCGATCTCGTTGCGGTACCGGCGCCGGAACTCGGGCATGGTGCGCGCCTGAATACTCTCGATCACGTCGTTGATGAACTGCTCGGCGCCCACGTAGAGGAGCCGGGTCCCGGGGTTCCGGGCGACGACGGCGTGCGCGATGGCCTGCATCAGGTTGGTCTTGCCCAGCCCGGTGGCGCCGTAGATGAAGAACGGGTTGTAGGTGAGTCCGGGGGCTTCGACGACCGCGTGCGCCGCGGCCGCGGCGAGCTCGTTCGATTTGCCGACGACGAAGCTCTCGAACGTGTACCGCTCGTTCAGGGGCTGGGTCGTGGCCGCGCGCTCGGCGGCGGCGGCACGGCCTTCCTGGCCGTCCCTCGCGGCGACGAAGAAGTCCATTTGCGGGCGGTGCTGCCGCTCGTCCTGAACCTTGAACACGACGGTCGTGGGATGACCCAGGACGCGCTCGGCGGCCCGGGCGAGCAACCCCGAGTGTTTGGACTCGTTCCATTCGACGGCGAACTGATCCGGAGCGCCGACGATCAGGCGCCCCTCGTCGAGCGCGATCGGCTCAGCAGGTTCGAGCCAAGTGCGCACGATCGAGTCGGGTAGTTCCCGTCGCGCCTCATCGAGGAGGCGCTTCCAAGCTTCTTTGGCTGACTGCTCCATCACGATTGAAAAAAATGGTGGGGGTTCAGCAAGGGCGGCCCGAAGGTACGGACGCTATGTGGAAAAGTCAACCATTGACCCCACTCGCGCGCCCCGTGTAATTTTTGCGCCCTTACGTGAGGTCACCATGGGTCCGACATACCGGCCGCGAAACCGGCGGCGCATTAATAAGCATGGCTTCCGTACCCGCATGAAAGACAAATGGGGTCGCGCCGTGCTCTCCCGCCGCCGCAAAAAGGGGCGGAAGCGTCTCACCATCCGTATCGCTTCCAAGCACCGGAGTCGGTAACGAGCGAGCGGCATCCGCGCCGCGCCCGGTTGGGGCGTGGTCCGGATCTTCTATCCTGCTGGAACACCGGCAAACGCGTCCGGTTGCCGCACCTTGAGCTTGCGTGGCTTCCCCGTCCGAACTCGGGACGTTCCCGCTCCGGCATCATCGTTCCCTTGTACCAGCGCACCGCGGTGCAGCGCAATCAGTTGCGGCGCCGCATCCGGGAAATCCTGCGCCGCGAAACCCTCCGGCTGCTGCCACCCGTAGACCTCGTGGTGCGGGCCCGTCGTGAAGCGTACGCCGCGACCTTCGCGGCGCTCCGGGACGAGCTCGCGCAGGCAGCCACGAAGATCAAGTGAACATTGTTCGGATACCCCGTCAGATCGTGATGGCACTGATCCGCGTGTACCAGCTCACGCTGTCGCATCTGGTGTTCACGCAGTGTCGTTTCACGCCAAGCTGCTCCCGTTACACTTATGAGGCTGTGGAGCGGTACGGCGCTTTGAAAGGGTCTTGGCTAGGGATCCGCCGCGTGGCGCGGTGTCATCCCTTTCATCCCGGTGGCTACGACCCGGTGCCGTAAGGCGCCCTGGTCGAAGGAAACTCTGTGGATCGACGCGTCTTTCTGGCCCTGGTGTTGTTTGCGCTCGTCATCATCGTCCCGAGTCTCATCTGGCCGTCGAAGCCGGTTAGTCGGTTAGGCGGTCAGTCGGATAGTGTGCGCACACGTGCTGAATCTCTTCAGACGCCGTCGCCGACACCCCCGGCCCAACCACTAATCGACCAACCGACTAACCGACCAACAACTGCTTCGGCCGACACCGTCTGGGTGACGACGCCGCTGCTCCGTATTGGCGTCAGCACGCGCGGCGGCACGATCGTCTCTGCGCGCCTCGCGGACTACAAGTCCTACGCCGCGGGCGACTCAGGGAAGGCCGTGGAGCTGGTGCCGGCCGGAAGACCCTTCCTGGTCCGGCGCATCGCCGTCGGCTCGGACACCCTGGACCTCACGGATTTGTCGTTCACGCCGTCGGCCCGCGTGATGAGCGTGGCCGGAGACGCGGGCACCCTGACGCTCACCGCGGCCCGCGGGACCTCGACCATCAGCGTCGCGTACACGTTCCGGCCCGATGACTACCGCATCCACGTGAAGGGCCGGGTGACCGGGTTGAGCGCGGCCGGCGCGCAGATGCTGGTGGGGTTGGGGGACGGACTGCGGAATACCGAGGCCGACTCCGCGGGGTCCTTCCGTGACTACGCTGTGGTCACCAAGTCCTCGAAGACTGAAAAACACGCCTTCAGCTCCGTGAGCGAGAACGAGCGGGCGGTCTACGACGGACCGTTCGAGTGGGCGGGGATCAAGTCGAAGTACTTCCTGGTCGGTGCCCTGGCCACGGAGCCGGGCGAGACGCAGTTCGCCGGGGCGGTGGCGGTGGGGGGCCCGCGCCCCGACAGCGCCAAGGGGCTCATCGGCGGCAAGTCGGGGATCGCGACCCGCATGGGTGTCGCGCTCACGTTACCCGTGCCGGCCGCCGGCGACTTCCAGTACAGCCTGTACGTGGGGCCCCTCGAGCACCGCCGCCTCGCCGCGATCGGGCACGACCTCGACGATGCGAACCCGTATGGCTGGGCGATTTTCCGGCCCATCATCCGGTGGGTGTCGATTCTCGTCACGAACATCCTGCTCTGGGCCCACGAGTCGTTCGGGGTCGCCTACGGCCTGCTCCTGATCCTCTTCGGGGTACTGGTCCGCGTCGTCCTCTGGCCGCTCAACCAGAAGGTCATGGCGTCGCAGATGCGCTTGCAGGCGATCGCGCCCGAGCTGAAGCGGGTGCAGGACAAATACAAGAACGATCCCACGCGGCTCCAGCAGGAAACCATGAAGCTGTACAAGGAGCACAACGCCAACCCGCTCGGCGGGTGCCTCCCGATGCTGATTCCGTATCCGATGCTCATCGCGCTGTATTTCGTCTTCCAGTACATGATCGAGCTGCGCGGGTCGTCGTTCCTGTGGCTTCCGGACCTCTCGCGTTTCGATCCGTACTTCATCCTGCCGGTCGTGATGGGGCTGTCGATGTTCGCGCTGACCAAGATCGGCCAGCGGGGCATTCCGCCCAATCCGCAGACGGCGTCGATGGTCTACATGATGCCGGCGCTGATGACGTTCATTTTCCTCCGGTTGTCGTCGGGGTTGAATCTCTACTACCTGGTCTCGAATCTTTTCAGCCTGCCGCAGCAGTGGATGATTTCACAGAAGCGGCTGAGGGACCAGGCGAAACGCAGCGGGACCCCCTGACGACCGGCTGATGCTCTCCGATCCGATCGTCGCGCTGGCCACCCCGCCCGGACGATCGGCGGTGGCCCTCCTCCGGCTCTCGGGCCGGGGCGCGTTCGCGATCGCCGAGCGCTGTCTCTCTCCCTGGCACCCTGAGCTCCCGCGGAGCGTTTTCCGCTCGCGCCTGTCGACTCCCGGCGGCGTGCAGGTCGATGACGTGCTGGCGGTCTGTTTCCCAGCTCCCAATTCCTATACCGGCGAGGACCTGGTCGAGATCTCGACCCACGGCGGTCTCCTGGCGCCCGCCGAGGCGCTGGGAGCCCTGGTGGCGGCCGGGGCGCGGCCGGCCGAGGCCGGGGAGTTCACGCGGCGGGCGGTCCTCAACGGCAAGCTGGATCTCCTGCAGGCCGAGGCGACGGCGGACCTCATCGATGCCAGTGCGCCGGCGCAGCGCCGGCGGGCGCTGGTCCAGCTCGACCAGGGGCTGTCCAAGCGCCTGGAGGCTCTGCGGTCGGAGATCCTGGAGCTGGAGGGCCTCACGGCGTACGAGATCGACTTTCCGGAGGAGGATGACGGCCCCGTCGCTCCGGAGCGCGTGGTACGGGCCTGGGAGGGCGTCCGGGGCCGCTTGGTCGAGCTTCTGGGGACAGCGGCCGAAGGGGAGCGGTTGCGGGAGGGGGCGCTCCTGGTGATCGCGGGGCCTCCGAATGCCGGCAAGTCGACCTTGTTCAACGCCCTGCTCGGATCCGAGCGTGCGATCGTCACCGAGGTCCCGGGGACGACCCGGGACGCGATCGAGGCTCCGGCGGTCATCGCCGGCTTCCCGTTTCGCCTCGTGGACACGGCGGGACTGCGACACACCGACGACCGCATCGAGAAGCTGGGGATCGAGGTCAGCCGGAAGTACCTCGGCGCGGCGGACCTGGTGCTGTACTGCGACGACGGGCTAAGTCGCCAAGACGCTAAGTCGCTAAGTGACTCCGCCCCGGTCATCGAAGTCCGAACCAAGAGTGATCTCCTTGGCGACTTGGCCACTTGGCGACTTAGCGTATCAGCCTTGACCGGCGCTGGCATTCAGGAGCTACGGCAGGAACTCGCCCGGGTGGCTTTCGGCAAGTTGATCGCCCTGGGGGATGTCGAGCCGGTCGTCACGCGCGCCCGGCATCGCCAGGCGTTGGAAACCGCCCTCAGCGAGCTCGGCTTGTTCAACGAAGCGAGGAGCGGGGGAGTGGAGGCGATCGCCGCGGCGACCCACATCAGGGCGGCAACCGGCGCGCTGGATTCGCTGATCGGCGCAGTGACCCCGGACGACGTGCTGGAGCGGGTATTCTCGAACTTCTGCGTGGGGAAGTAGGAACCGTCACTCTTTGCAGGAGGTGGAACATGGTTCGGAGGTTCGTCGGGATCAGCCTCGCCATCGTCTTGCCAGCATCGCTTTGGGCGCAGGGCACCGCCACGCCGTATCCGACTATGGCGCCGGTCGAGCAATACCGGATGGACCGCGCGGCCGAGATCGCGCTCGCGAAGAGCGCGGCTCCGGCATCCATCTCGGACAGCGCTGAGGTCCTGGTGATGGGCGCGGCGGGGTACGAAACCGCGCAGCAGGGGAAGAACGGATTTGTGTGCGCCGTCGGGCGGTCGTGGGCCAATGACTTCGACAACGCGGACTTCTGGAACCCCAAAGCCCGGTCGCCCGTGTGCGTCAACGCCGCCGCGGCGCGTTCGTACCTCCCGTACTACCTCACGCGGACCAAATGGGTGCTCGCCGGAATGACGCTAGCCAGAATGAAAACCGCGACTCAGCCCGTGAAACCGGAAGTCGGGGCCATGGTTTACATGCTGTCCAAGGATGGGTATCTCGGAGACAACGTGAAGGGTCCCTGGCATCCGCACCTGATGTTCGTGTATCCCCGCACCCCGGACGGGGCCTGGGGTGCGAACGCCCCCGGTTCTCCCGTGGAGGAGTACGATGGTCCGTCCGCGCTCGTCACCCTGTTTCTGATCCGAGTGAAACACTGGTCCGACGGGAGCCCGGACTCAGCTCCCTGAGACGAACTTCTTCGGCGTCCCCCGGAACGCACTTCCGGCCGGGGGACGCCAGAGGGCGCACTGCTCGAAGACCCTGGCCAGCTCGAAGTCTTTGTCCGTAATCCCACCGGCGGAGTGCGTATTCAACGCCACCTCCACACTCCCCCAATGCACCCCCAAGTCGGGATGATGATCGGCCGACTCGGCGTAAAATCCGATGGCGTTGACCAGCATCAGCGTCGTCGACCACCCGTCGGTTTTGTACTGGCGGCGAATGGCGCCCCCCTCGTACGTCCAGCCGGGCAGGCCCTTCAGTGAATCCCTGATCTGCGCCTCGGTGAGTGCCGTTTCTTTCGCCATGGCTCCTCCTAGACGGTCATCCGGTAGGTCGCCGACTGCCCGAAATTCTCCTCCACCTCGAGCTCCAGCGCCGTAATGGTCTTCGCCCCGGCCTCCCCGAGCTCCCGCGCCAGCTTCCCCGCCAGGAAGGTCGCCAGCATCTCGACCGTGGTGTTGGGAATGGGCAGGAGCACACAGTCCTTTTCGGGAAACACGTACCGGGGCTTCTGCTCGTACGCGACGTGAATCGAGCCATCCTTGGTCGTGACCTGGAGCCGCGGATTCTCGAGGGGCAGGAGCACCTTGTGGTCGAGCTCCGCCGTCAGCCGCCGCATGATCTTCTTCACCGCCGAGAAGTCGACGACGTACCAGGTCTCCTGGTCGAGCGTGCCGTCCAGCAGGACGGCCGCCCGGTAGTTGTGGCCGTGCAGGGTTTCGCAGCGGTGTCCGGCGAACGTGATGAAATGGGCGGCCGCGAAATTGAGGTCTTCCTTGGCGACCGAAATGCGGTAGGTACCGGCTGGGGTCATGCTTAATTATGCCTCGGGCGGTGTCTCCTGTCCTGTGGCCACCCGCCATACCTCATCCGCGAGCCACTCCAGGCGCTGCTGGGCGTAGTCGAGCTCCTCGGGCTTCATCTCCTTGGCCCGCCGGGCGATGTCGCGGGTGTGAGAGATGAGGTCGTCCAGGACCTCGCGCAGAGGCCGGTTGGACCGGCGTTCCTGGGTGACGCGTTTGGCGCTCACGCCGTCTGTGCTCCAATCCCCTGGGCCCGGTCTCCGGCCACCCGGAAGTCGGACGCGGTGGCCCGAACGGCCGACGCTATCCCTGCCTCGCCCACGTACGCCTCGACCATCCGCGCTCCCAGGTAGTAACCCGAGCGCTCCGGAAGAACCTTGCCGCTCACCAGCCGGGCCGTGGGACTCATGCCCCCCGAGAGATATCGTAGCCGGAGCCCGAGACCCGACTGATCGAGCTCCGGCGCTGAGGCCCGGCGGAGAAACGCGTCGAGCTCCCGGAGCCGGCGGTATTGCCGCCGGGTGTAGCCGAAGTACTGCCAGGGCTCGAACCCTGGTGTCACGGCCTGCGAGGCGGCCACCGCGACCCCCTCGTTCACCAGGTGCTCGTAGAGGGGTGCCCGGCTCCCGGTGTCCCAATAGTCGTAGTTGCCGCCCATTTCCGCGACCAGCCGCTTGAGGGCGCTCCGGCTGGACGGAGCGGTGTACCGGATGGCGTGAGCGACCTCGTGGGCGATCCAGAGAGGCAGGAGGTGAGGGGCGAGTCCCAGCCCGGAGGTTTGAGGATTGGCGCGACCGGTGAAGTGCTCGAGGCAGACGAAGGCGATCCCCCGGCCTCCCACCACCAGCTCGCCGGCGTTCGCGGCGCCGACCCCCACCGTCAGATAGAGATCGACGGGGCAGTCCGCTTCCAGGGTCTCCAGGGTCCGGCGCAGGGCATCCTCGGCGATCTGCACCACATCCACGTCCTGCAGGAGGCGCAACAGATCCGCCCGGTCCGCGCGCAGCACGTTCAGGATGACGTCGTCGGCCGCCTGGGAGTCCGGATCCAGGACGTAGTTCGACCAGTAACTGCGAAGAATGGGACGATGGCGTTCGAGGTACTCGTGGTAAGCGCCCCGGGGATCGGGCGCGGCGACGGCAGCGAGAAATTCAGGTATCAGGTTTACAAGCATTAGGGGCGCGCGCTGAGCCGCCCCAATTTGGGAATTGCCTTTCAGGGAAACAAGAGAGACCTACCGGACGGTGACCGAGAGGGTGACGGTCTGCGACTTGACATTCCGCAAGATGTCGGTCACCGCCAGCGTCACGCGGTAGCGCCCGGGTGCGAGCAAACCCGGCTCGATCACGAGACGTTCGGGCGTTACCGCATTCGCGGGCACGGCGCGGTTGAACTCGAAAATCACCGGCTGGTCCTTCCCCAGCATCCGCGCGGGGAGCCCGCGCTCGGGCGCGAACGTATACCGCGCCGTGTATTGGCTGGTGCCGCTCTTGTCGCGGGCCAACCCGTAGATCTCCGTGTACGCCGCCAGGGCGTGCACGCCGGAATAGGCGAGGTCCGCCGGCATTCCGGACAGCATCGTCTCCCGGTCAGCCACCGAATCTGCCGGTGTCAGCAGGAGACTGGAGAGTCCCAGCTGCACCTGGGAGTACATCGGCACTCTCAGGTGGGCCCGGTCCCGCGCCAGGACCCCGCCCGAGTCGGCGTCGAAGCCGCGTTCGTACTCACCCGGGGGCACCGTGAGCCGCAGCAGGCCCGGGCCGCGCGCGCGCGCCAGCGTCTCGCCGTCCGCACCCCAGATGGCCACCGCCGTCGTCTCGGGCGCGGCCCGGAAATACGCTTCAGTCAGGCCGGGATCGCCGGCTTTGAAGAACGCGGTCCACCCATGTGCCTCGAGCGGAGCGGGGAGCGAGGTGTTGTCCGTCGCCAGCAG